>JBAYAL010000010.1:0-11681 GCA_041669825.1 Eubacteriales bacterium
AGATTAAGGTTGTCTGCAAAGCTTGAGCATATTGGCGGAATAGCAACCATTTCAGAAATAGCAAGCTCTGTTCCATCTGTTGCCAATGTTGAAAAATATGCGAAAATAGTTGCTGAAAAATCATTGTTGCGTCAATTAATTCGGATGGCTGGACTAATAGAGGATAAAGGCTATGAAGTAGGCGAGGAAGCGCAAACCTTGCTAGAAGAAGCAGAACGACTAATATTAGATATTTCTCTTAGGCAAAATAGCGATAGGTTCAACACTATTCATAGTGTCTTGTTAAAAACATTCGAAAAAATAGAGTATCTATATTCAACTAAAGGAAATCTTACAGGGGTGCCTACTTTTTATAAAGATTTGGACAGGATTACTGCAGGCTGGCAGGCATCAGATCTTGTGATTATTGCAGGAAGGCCTTCCATGGGGAAAACAGCATTGGTATTGAATATGGCTCAAAATGCTGCTGTAAAGGCTAAAGTTCCAGTAGCACTGTTTAGTCTGGAAATGTCCAAAGAACAGCTTGTGCAAAGAATGCTCTGTTCTGAAGCGATGGTAGATCAACAGAGGGTAAGAACTGGGGAGCTACTTGATACTGATTGGCCTAAATTGACTCAGGCTGTTGGACCATTATCAGAAGCACCCATTTTTATTGATGATACTGTAGGAATTTCTCTTTCGGAGCTACGCTCCAAGGCACGAAGGTTAAAAATGGAAAATGGGCTTGGTATAATAATTATTGACTATCTGCAGCTAATGACTATTGGAAGAAAAGCAGAAAGTAGACAACAAGAAGTTGCACAGATATCTAGGGGCCTAAAGGGAGTAGCTAGGGAATTGTCAGTACCGGTAATTGCCTTATCTCAGTTAAACAGGGGAGTTGAGCAAAGACAAGATAAACGACCTATAATGTCTGATCTTCTGGAATCAGGAGCAATAGAGGCTGATGCTGATATAATTTCCTTTATATATAGAGATGAATATTACAACCCTGATTCTGAAAAAAAGGGAATAGCGGAGATAATTATTGCAAAACATCGTAATGGACCAGTTGGTGTAGTGGAATTGGGCTTTATAAAAGAATTTACCAAGTTTGTTAATTTAGAAAGAACACATGTCCCAGCTTAGAATCCGAATGTTATTAATTATTTATTAAGTAATGTTCGGATTTTTATTGACAAGCTATAATTTCATTGATAATATTAATCTGTTTGATAGGATGAAGGCTTGATTGGAGGAAATAAAATGGCAGCAGTAATACTGGTAGGAACACAGTGGGGAGACGAAGGAAAAGGAAAGATAACCGATTTCCTAGCGGAAAGAGCAGATATGGTTATTAGGTTTCAAGGTGGAAACAATGCTGGTCATACGGTTGTAATTAATGATCAGAAATATAAACTACATCTTATTCCGTCGGGTATATTTTATGAAGATAATATTTGCGTGATTGGAAACGGATTAGTAGTAGACCCAAAGGTACTAATTGAGGAACTAGAGTATCTGAAAGAGAGAAATATTCAGGCTAGTAACCTTCGTATTAGTAGCAATGCGCATATTATAATGCCTTATCATAAAATACTTGATGTGTTGGAAGAGGAATTTAAAGGTCAGAATAAAATAGGAACGACTAAAAGAGGAATTGGGCCTGCCTATAAAGATAAGGCTTCTAGAACGGGAATACGTGTATCTGATCTTATGGATAAAGAGTTGTTTGCTGAGAAGTTAAAGTATAATCTAAAAGAAAAAAATATGTTAATAACCAGAGTATATGGTGGAGAGGAACTGTCTTTTGCTCAGATTTATCAAGAATATCTGGAATATGCAGACAGAATACGCTCCTATGTTATTGATAGCTCTGTACTTATAAATAATTACATTGATGAAGGAAAGAAAATATTGTTTGAAGGTGCACAGGGGACCTTGTTAGATATAGACCATGGAACGTATCCTTTCGTTACATCATCTAATCCGGTTGCAGGAGCTGCTTGTCTTGGAGCAGGGGTTGGACCAACGCGGATTGGAAAAGTACTGGGCGTAATTAAGGCGTATACTACCAGGGTAGGTGAAGGACCATTCCCAACAGAACTAAATTGTGAAATTGGAGAAATGATCCAAACAAAAGGAAATGAATTTGGTACGACAACAGGACGTCCAAGACGTTGTGGGTGGTATGATGCAGTAATAGCAAAGTTTGCAGTAAGAGTAAATGGTTTGTCTGATTTGGCATTGACTAAATTGGATGTATTATCAGGAATGGAGACAATAAAAATTTGTACGGGATATAAATTTAATGGAGAGGTAATTACGGATTTTCCACAGAGTTTAAAAGATCTTTCTAGGTGTGAATCAGTATATGAAGAAATGCCTGGTTGGAAAGAAAACCTTACAAATGTTACCAAATATGATGAATTACCAGTAGAAGCAAGAAATTATATATCAAAAATAGAAGAATTAAGCGGGGTTTTTGTAAGTATGTTGGCAGTAGGTCCAGGTAGAAACCAGACAATCGTACGTAGAGAAATATTCTAAGAAATATTTCTAGTTAGTATTTTAATAGTGCTCTATAATTAGACAGAAAAGTTTAGAATATTCCAAATATTTAAAATTAATATAAATTTATAATGTTTATTGACAGTTGAGTAACAATCGTGTAGAATTCATAAGCGTGGTAATTGGGCCATTAGCTCAGCTGGTAGAGCACCTGACTTTTAATCAGGGTGTCCCGCGTTCGAGTCGCGGATGGCTCACCAATTAGGCCCGTTGGTCAAGCGGTCTAAGACACCGCCCTTTCACGGCGGTTACACGGGTCCGAATCCCGTACGGGTCACCAAAGTATCAATGTCTGCCTCGGTAGCTCAGTCGGTAGAGCAGAGGACTGAAAATCCTCGTGTCGGCGGTTCGATTCCGTCCTGAGGCACCATTATAAAAGTAACAGGTTAGGTAAATCCCTGTAATAATTACAGGGATATTTTTATTTTAATATTAATAAAAATAGTAGTATAATAATATAAAACATGGCATATAAAGGAAAATTGACAAAATATGCTTGACTATAGATTGGATAAACAATATAATTATTTTTAAACAAGACATATGCGGAAGTGGCTCAGTGGTAGAGCATTGGCTTCCCAAGCCGAGGGTCGCGGGTTCGAATCCCGTCTTCCGCTCCAAAATTATCATTATGGACAGTGTAATAGCTGGAATTTTTGTAATATGAGAAAAGTTAAGCCTACCTAAAGATGGTGGTAAAGTAAACTGATTATAGATGTAAACAAAAAGTAACGCAAGAGTGGCTAGAAGCATATATATAGATACTGAATTTTGTAAGACAGCCTTTTTATGGTTTATTATACCGAGAGGAGCTGGAAAAGTGACAGAAAAGCTTGAAGGCCAAAAACAGCAAAGTAATAGATTCAAGAAAAAAATAAGTTACATTTTTGTAGTATTACTAATAACGTTGTGTTTGGTTGGCTGTAATTCACTTGAAGATGCAGTAGATAAAGCAAAACCGTATATTCCACCAGGACATGAGTTAGTTCATATTGAACAGATAAGCGATAATTCAGCGATTGTTTTTTATACATTTAAAGAAGAACTTAGCACAGGGATATTCATTAAGAATAGATTTGGCTGGGAGTGGATTGGTAGTAGCATGGGTAATCTAGTAACTTATCCAGAAGGGCTACAGTGGAAATATGTTGATTTAGGAGCAAAAGATAAAGCTCAATATTATTTGTATTATGGGAAAATTAATAATAAAAATATAGATAAAGTGACAGTAAAGACAATAGATAAAAAAATGTATAAAGGTACAATTGTTGATACTGCTAAAGTTAAGTTATGGTATGCTTTTGTGGATAAACCACAGACAATTTCTGTTAGTGCAGATATAACCGGTTATTCAAAAACTGAGAAAGTGTTATATTCATTTAGTCAATCAAAATAATAAAGGGGGAGCTATAAATGGCCAAACATATTCAGACAGTAATTAAAGGAAATCTGAGGGAATCAGCTAAAAATGGTGGATGTGGAAAATGTATGACTTCATGTCAGTCTGCTTGTAAAACATCTTGTACAGTTGGTAATCAGATTTGTGAAAAATAAATAACTAAAATAAAAAAGGAACCTGTCATAACGACGGGTTCTATTTTTTATTTACTGAAAAAGATATAGTGGTATAATTGTAGTTATAAAAATAAGAAAAGATGCATACACGTAGTTGCAATAGAAAGAGGAAACGAATGCTTGATTTAAAAGGTTATAATTTAAGGAAAAATATTCATGTATATAAACAAGGCGATTTAATAATTGCATATGATGTAAATTCTACTTCTATACATCTTCTCGATGATAATACTTTTAAACTAATAAAAGAAATGATGGATTTTCAAGATGAGTGTCCAGCAAGCATTAACAGACCTGAACTAATTTTTATGAACATTGGTAAAAATCTTAGTGAGGAAGAAAAATCTGAAATTCTTAGCGAGTTGGAAGGAATGCAGAAAGAAGATGTATTATTTTCTGAAGAAATAGAAGAAATATCTATGATTTATCCAGCCCAACCCCAGATAAAATCTATATGTTTGCATGTCGCACATGACTGCAATTTGCGCTGCAAATACTGTTTTGCAGATACGGGACCATTTGGGGGGAAACGAGCATTAATGGATTTCGAAACTGGAAAAAGAGCTCTAGACTTTGTGATAGAGAATAGTGGAGATCGTCCTCATTGTGAAGTGGATTTTTTCGGAGGCGAACCGCTTATGAATTTTGATGTGGTAAAAAAATTAACTGCCTATGGAAAAAAAGCTGGCGCAGCTGTCGGCAAAAAAATGAAGTACACAATTACAACGAATGCTGTACTCATGAATAAGGAAGTACAGGATTTTTTTGAAAAAGAAGAAATAAGTGTTGTTTTAAGTTTGGATGGACGTAAAGAAATACATGATTTAATGAGGCCGTATGCCAGTGGAAAAGGAAGTTATGATAATATTATCCCTAATATACTCGACTTTGTTACAAGAAGACCTAAAACTTCTCGTTATGCGGTAGGTACTTATTACTATGTCAGAGGTACTTATACACATTATAATACAGATTTTTATAAAGATGTTTTGCATATTGCTGATATGGGGGTTAAGAGAATATCCCTTGAGCCTGTTGTGGCTGAATCTAACGCACCGTATGCATTTACAAAGGAAGACATTGAGAAAGTAAAAGAATCATATGACATACTTGCAGAAAAGGTGTTGGAATATGATCAAACGGAGAAAGCATTTACTTTTTTTCACTTTAATGCTGCATTAGATGGTGGACCTTGTCTTTTGAAAAGGCTTTCGGGTTGTGGAGCTGGGCATGAATATGCTGCAATATCTCCGGAAGGTGATATATATCCCTGTCATCAGTTTGTTGGTCAGGAAGAATTTAAAATGGGGTCTTTGTATGATACTCCAATAAAACTTAAGGAATCAATTGTGGATAAATTCAGGAAGGCCAATATATATTCAAAAGATGAATGTAATGAGTGTTGGGCCCGTTTTTCTTGCAGTGGGGGCTGTCATGCATCTAATTATGCTTATAGTGGAAAATTGACAAAAGTATATAAGACTGGTTGTGAATTTCAAAGGAAAAGATTGGAGATAGCATATTATCTTAAAATAAAAGAGACACAGAAATAAAAATTAATAAGACTATTTATCAATCTAGTATATTTTAGTAATATTTGTTGAAATTATAGCCATATTAAGCAAACATTAATCTAATGAATAGATAATACTATATAAACGGATAGAATAAGTTGTTAATTATAGAATTCTATAAGGAGGATATTATTATGGCTATTGTACGTTCAGTATGTCCATTAAATTGTCCTGATTGTTGCGATTTTCTTGCAGAATTAAAAGAAAATAAAATTCACGTTACAGCTGATTTGGAAAACATGGGTACAGGAGGAGGTTTTATCTGTCCAAAAGGCAGAGCACTTGCCGATCTGGTATTTTCTCCTAACCGTTTGAAGTATCCGATGCTAAAAGAGAAAAAAAAATGGAAAAGAATAGACTGGGATGAAGCATATGGTTTAATAGAGAAAAATATAAAGGATACTATTAATAGCTATGGCTCGCAATCTATTTTGCATATGTATGATTTTGGACATAATGGAGCGCTTAAAAATCTGGATAGAAGATTATTCCAAGCTCTAGGAGGGGTTACGGAACCTGGGGGAGATATGTGCTGGGGTGCAGGTATAGAAGCCCAGAAAAGAGATTTTGGGGCAGTGTACTCCAGTGACTGGGAAGATATGCTGAATTCAAAAACAATAATTTTATGGGGGAGAGATCCAGCAGTAACAAATAAACACTTAATCCCATTACTCCGAAAAGCAGCAAAAAATGGTACCCATATTATAGTTATAAATCCTATAAGAGTGAAAAGTACGGTTTTTGCCAATGACTATATAAGAGTGAACCCTGGTACTGATGGAATACTTTCCTTGGGAATAGCTTATTGTTTGTTAAGTGCAAGGTGGATGGATTTTGAATTTGTTAAAGACAATGTTACTAATTTTGGACCATATGCTGCTCTCGTTAAAGAGTATCCACCTGAGAAAGTAGAAAAAATAACTGGTGTCCCTGTTGAAAAAATGGAAGAACTAGCAAAAATAATTACTCATAATGGTGCAACAATGTTTTATTTAGGATATGGAATGCAGAGATACGCTAATGGGGGCAATACAATTAGAGCAATTGATGCTCTGGGAACTATAACAGGTAATATTGGAATTTCTGGAGGGGGGGTTTTTTACGCTCATCAATATCACAAAGAAAATTTAAATAATGTATTTTTACCTGAGGATTCTTTTAAGTCAAGAGTTATTCCACATGCTATAATGGCAGAAGAATTGTTAAAAAAAGATCTTAAACCTAAAATTAATTTTGCTTATGTTTCTAGAACTAATCCACTGGTAACTGAACCTAACTCATACCAATGGCAAGAATTATGGCGAAGAATTCCGTTTAAGGTTACGTCAGATTTATGGTTTAGCCAGACAGCACAGCAGTCTGATCTAATTCTTCCTGTAACAACAATTTTTGAAGAAGAGGATTTATTAGCGACATCTTGGAATAATAAAATACATTACGCTCAAAAAGTAATTGAACCCCAAGTAGAAACAAAAACTGAATATGAAATAATAACAGAGCTTGCGAAAAGACTTGGGTTTAAGGAACTCTTTGCAAAAACCCAAGAACAGTGGATCGATTATATTTTGGAACCGTTAAAAAATGATGGGATTACAATTGAAGAATTAAGGAAAGGGCCAATTAAAGCCCCGTATATTCCTAAAGTAGCCTGGGTAGATAGAAAATTTAAGACGCCTACTAAAAAAATTGAACTGATAAAAAAGGAAGAGTTTATGTTAGAAAATACTGAAATACCAATAGAATTGTCTGGTGAAAGGAAAAAGGGTAAAACTGAAAAGGTGCTTTATCTTGATGATTATAAAATATTTAATAATGGTGTAGCTAGTTTTGAATATCCATACTATCTGATGACACCTCACCCTGATTTGGCTATGCATTCCCAATTTCAGCATAATGATGGTTTTTATGTTTATCTACATCCTCAAACCGCAAAGAAGCATAATATTTTACAAGGGGATAGGGCAATTGTTGAAAGTCAAACAGGTGAATTGGTTGCTACGGTAAATATCTCAGAAAATGTTCATCCACAGGTAGTTGTAATTCCGGAAGGATCCACTGAAAATGGTTTAGGTGTTAATACTTTAATATCAGGAGTATTGTCAGATTTGGGTGAGAGTACATCCTACTATGATAATTTTTGTCATATAAGGAAATGGAATATTGATTAAATGAAAGGAGAAAAAGTATTTTGAATAAAAAAACTCAGAAATGGACGATCGGTCTACTAGTTGTTTTCATAAGCATTACAATGATTGGATCGTCATTTTATGCAATATTTCTTCCTAGCAATGATGATTCTAAATATACTTATAATAAAGAAGCAGTTGAAGAGGAGTATAAAGCAAGAAAAGAAAAAGTGGAATATTTAATTGCAAAAACAAAAGAAGATCCAGAAAACGTGGATTTGAAGATTGCCCTTGCAGATGCCTATTTTGAGAAATCCGAATTAAGCAATCAGTTGTTTTATGACGAGTATAAAGATGATATTAATAAGTCCGTAGAAATATACCAGAGTGTATTAAGTGAGAAAGAGGATTCGGGCACAATGCTGAAACTAGCCACAGCAGCTTTTTATCAAGAAAATTATGATCTTGCTGAAGAAACATATCAGAAAGTACTTGAAAAAGAGGATACTTTTGAGGTTCACTATAGCTACGGAATGTTCCAATTTTATGCTAGGAAAAACTACGATGAAGCAATAAGTGAATGGCAAAAAGCTTTGAAATTAGCCAGTAATGAAGATAACAAAGAAAATGTACAGAAAATGATTGATTTGGGTATAGAGGCTAAGACATCTGCTGGAGATCAAACTAAGCAAGAAACTGAAGCAGATAAATAGTTGGTTTGCAAATACTAATACAATTTTTTGAATATTTAAAAACAATATATGTAAAAGAAAATATTATAAATTAACTATTATGATACTAAAATATTATTTAGGTAAATTATATATAATATATGCTTAGAATTAGAAATTTTAATGACTATATATTGTATATGTAAGAGATAAAATCTATTTTTGACACTTAAATTATGAATATATTATTGCTATTATAAATATTGTAAATATTATAAATTTATAATAACGAAAGTTTCATAGTAATAATATAAGAAAAATAAGTAATAAATTATATGTTCGGATAGCATAATGAGAAGGTGAAAATATTTTGTATTTTGCGACTCTTGCCAGTGGGAGTTCAGGTAATTCTATTCTTGTTGGACAGAAAGGGAGGAGTTTTCTTGTAGACAGCGGAATTAGTGCCAAAAGGTTGTTAAATAATCTATCTTTATTAGATATTTCTCCATCACAGATAGAAGGGCTAATTGTTACTCACGAACATAATGATCATATAAAAGGTGTAGGAGTATTGGCCAGGAAATTAAAAATACCCGTCTATGCAACCAAAACAATCTGGGAGGAAATGGAAAATATAATTGGAAAATTGAATTATGAACAAAAAAGAATTATAAATAGGGAAATATCGCTGGCAGGTATGGATATAAAACTTTTTGCTACTTCCCATGACAGCAGGGAAAGTTTTGGACTTAAAGTGTCGGGGGCAGGTTTGTCATTGGGAATTGCTACTGATAGTGGGACAGTTACTGAAGAAATGCATCTTAGTATGCGAGGATGTGATTCATATATAGTAGAAGCTAATTATGATCAAGAGAAACTTTGGGCAGGAAGATATCCTTGGCATTTAAAGAAAAGGATAAATAGTAATCTGGGTCATTTAAGTAATGAACAATTGGCTGAAGCTTTAACAGAGTGGGTAGGAGAAAACACTCGCAAAATTGTACTTGCACATTTAAGTGAAGAAAACAATACACCGGAAAGAGCTCTTTCGACAGTTTATAATATCTTGAAGGATTCCAAAGTGAGAAAAGTCTGCAAGGATCTGAGGCTTAAAGTAGCACCAAGACATACGCCGCATAAATTAATTATTTTAGGTGAATAATTTTTTTGGGGAGGTAAAATTATGGATTATTACAATGAAAAAGACACAGAACGTAAACCGAAAATATTTTCAACAATTGTTCTGGCTTTGGTATGCGCGTTACTAGGAGGCCTTATTGCGGTATTATTGGTTCCATCAGTTTATCCCCAGTCAGGTAACAGTTCTGGTGGTAATAATGTGGTTGTTCAAGAAGGCGAAGCCCCACTCGTTTCTAATTCGGATAGTACGAATTTTCCAGTAGTTCAAATTTCTAAAAATGTTGGTTCAACAGTTGTAGGAATATCAAATTTTCAATTAAATGGAAGCATATTTGGTTCAGGTGGTATGTCAGAAGTGGGAAGTGGATCTGGGTTTATAATAGATGCAGAAAATGGCTATATCGTAACTAATTATCATGTTGTTGAGGGAGCAGAAAAAATAATGGTGTCGCTTGTTGACGGAAGGGACTTAACAGGAATACTGGTAGGGGGAGATTCTAGAACAGATTTGGCGGTCGTGAAAATCGAAGATACCACCAATATTAAAGCAGCGCAACTTGGTGATTCAGGGTTGCTCCAGGTGGGAGAACCAGTAGTAGCGATAGGTAATCCTGGGGGACAAGAGTTTGCCAGAACTGTAACAACAGGGGTTGTATCTGCTACGGATCGTTTTCTTATGCTTCAAGGGGAAGCAAGTTTTGATCTAATTCAGACCGACGCAGCAATTAATCCTGGAAACAGCGGGGGTCCATTGGTTAATTATAAGGGACAGGTAGTAGGGGTAAATTCTGCAAAACAGGATTCTCCAGGTTTTGAAGGAATGGGATTTGCAATACCTATTACTGATGCCATGCCAACAATAAAACAGATTATTGAAAAAGGGTATGCAAGTCATCCGGCGTTGTTTATAAATATCGATGATCGTTACACTGAAGAATATGCAAGCTATAAAGGATGGCCTGCAGGCTGTTATGTTTCCAAGGTTCAGTCTGGAGGAGCAGCTGATAAAGCAGGAATTAAGGCTGCTGATATTATTACGGAAATTAATGGTGTAAAAATTAGTAATTCTCTTGAATTAACTCACGAATTATTTAAATATAATTCTGGTGAAACAGTTACGGCAACAGTATTCAGAAATAAAGAAACACTCAGCATTAAAGTAGTGTTGGGTGAAATGAGGTCCGAGTAAGTAATACTTACTTAGAGTAATAGATATATTAAAGCTTAGCAGATCAAGTTAACTTAATTTGCTAAGCTTTTTAATTGTTAGAGATAAAGTAATATTTTAAGAGTAATAAAGCAGAATAAAAAAATATAATTATAAAAAAAGTACCTAAGTAAATATTATAAAAAATAAAATCTTTAATTAATTATTGGATGGATTGAGGTAATTAGTGTAGAAATTTACAGTATTCTGAAATGAAAAGAAAATTTGCTTGTGCAAAAATTATAATCAACTGATATAATATTATAGAAGTAGATTATAATTTGTAAAGGCAATATGTCTGAGTTTAAGTATCGCATTAACTAAAACGATACGGTAGAATTTAGTCTGTTAATAAATCTTAGATAGATGGTCCTATTCCTGAGCCCTTAAATAGTTGCCCAAGACTAAAGGTCTTAAGTTATAATTGAGCAACAGATACTTACGTGCCCATATATGTACTTCATTGGCTGATAACTTGTAGTTAAACGTGTAGCATTTTTTTACTTTTGGCTACAGAACTATAGAAAATATTCTTATGAAAATTCGGCTACAAAATCATAGATAGTATTCTTATGAAAATTACTTACTTAAAAAGGAGAAAAATAGATGGAGAAAATATTGCATATTGGTCTTGATGTTGGTTCTACTACAGTTAAAATAGTTGTTATTGACGAAAATAATAATGTTGTATACAGCCATTATCAAAGACATTATTCTGATGTGCAGCATACTTTAACCGGATTGCTTAAAGATGTATATAGTAAATATAAAGATGATAAAATTACAATGAATGTAACTGGTTCAAGCGGAATGTCGACTTCAGAACAGCTTGGGTTGC
>JBAYAL010000011.1:0-11313 GCA_041669825.1 Eubacteriales bacterium
ATTTTTTTAAAGGTCTTTTTTATTCTAACGTAATAGTGGGCTTTCTTTTAAAATAGTCCCTATTTAGTCATGAGGCAACCGACTCAGGGTATCGTTCTTCGTTATTAAAACCAAGACGTCTTTTTCTTCTATCACTGAGTCAGCACCTGGATCAGTAACAATGATATCATGCTTTTTAATGGCAATCATATTCATCCCATATCTCGCACGAAAATTGAGTTTACCAAGAGATTTACCAATAAAAACTGAAGGAGCAGTAATCTCCATAATATTATATTCCTGCGATAATTTGATGAAGTCAAGTATATTTGGGCTAACAAGTTGATAGGCCACCCTTTCCCCCATGTCTTTCTCTGGATATACCACATTATCAGCTCCTATCTTTTCTAATACCTTACCGTGCATGTTATCTCTGGCCTTAACAATAACATGTTTAACCCCAATTTCTTTCAGAATTACTGTGACAAGGATATTTGATTGGATATCCTCACCAATTGCTACGATTACGACATCAAAATTTTTCAGCCCCAAAGATTTGAGGGCTTCTTCATCTCGAGCATCTAATTGAACTGCGTGAGTGACGTCATTAGCGATCGCTTGAACTTCTTGTTCGGAAATATCCATAGCCAGAACATTATAACCCAAGGAGCTTAGTGTCGTAGCTACACTTTTTCCAAATCTTCCTAACCCAATAACAGCGAATTGCTTTTTATTCATGGATTTTCCTCCTAACCAATCATTATTTTCTCCTCTGGGTATTTAATATGGGATAACGCACTGTTTTTATTATTAAGCCCTAAGGCCAATGCTATAGTGATCAATCCAACCCTACCAAAAAACATAGTAATCATAATTACTATTTTTCCGATTACTGTCAAATGTGGCGTAAGCCCCATAGAAAGACCTACCGTCCCAAAGGCTGAAATAGTTTCAAATACAATCTGAACAAATGGGGCTTGCTCCGATAATAGGAGTATACCAATCGTGATGGAAACCCAGAATATGGCTAAAGTAACAATAGCAAAAGATTTTCTAATTATACTATAAGGAAGAGTTCTTTCTTCAATTGTAACATACTGATGACCATAAAAAATACTTCGTATGAATAAGAGGATACTTACGAACGTAGTAGTCTTAATCCCACCACCTGTTGAACCAGGAGAAGCTCCGATAAACATCAGAAACATTGTAACAAACAAAGTTGCTGGCCGTAATTGTTGAATATCCAATGTATTAAATCCAGCTGTTCTAGTAGTTACGGAATGAAATAGAGAAGCCTGAATCTTTGTAAATAAATCATAACCCCCTAAGGTTTTAGGATTATTCATCTCTACAAAAAACACTACTAAAAAGCCTACGATAATCAAAATTGCAGTGGTTTTGAGGACAAGACGGGTGTGCAGGGTAAATTTTTTATTTTTCTTGGAATATAAATCGGCAAGAACTGCGAAGCCCAACCCCCCTGTAATAATCAAAGACATAATGGTAATATTAACTACTACGTCACTCTTATAGCTAGATAGACTCGAAAAGTTACCCATTAAATCAAAGCCAGCGTTATTGAAAGACGAAATAGAATGAAAAACAGCAAAATAAAATGACTTTTGCCACCCCATCTCTGTAAACCATCGAACAAAGAGAATACCTGCACCTAGACCTTCGATGGTAAAAGAAAACAACAAGACATGTTTAACAAGTTTAACAATACCTTCTAAGGAAATCTGATTGAGGGACTCTTGCAAAATAATTCTTTCTCGCAGATTAATCTTCCGACCTAACAGAATGGCAAAAAAAGTCGCAAAAGTCATAAAACCTAATCCACCTATTTGGATAAGAAAGAGAATAATAATTTCTCCAAAGGTAGAAAAGTGGTTAGCTGTATCAAGAACTACCAATCCGGTAACGCAAACTGCAGATGTAGAAGTAAATAGAGCATCTATAAAAGGAGTTCCTAATCCATTTTCACTTGCGTAAGGAATACTTAAAAGAACTCCCCCTATCAGTATTAAACCGACAAATCCAAATGCTAAAATTCGAGTCGGAGTAAATGACCTTAAATTATGAATATGATCATTTAATCTATTGTTTTTAATGTAATAAGTTTTTGATTGAGACATATTGTTCTCCTAATAAATACTTCTTATTGTACTAATAATACTAGTTTGTGAAGCGTTGCCTATATGTTTATTTATTATAAAATTAAGTAACTAACTATATTGTTTATATAAGGATTAAGCCCTAATTTAAAAAGTAAAATATTTTCTACCAACTTAGTGTTGTAGCAGAGAAAAAATACACAACAGATACCTAAAATAATCGTCAAAATAGTCCTCAGTTAATTTAAGAAAGAAGTTTCCTTTTCTTAAAGCAAGCTTCTTCAGACTCTTTAATAGGGTTCAGAGTAACTTGACCAATTTCACTGTTACAATACATAATTTTTTACTATTTATCAATACCTATTTATTGTGAAATATAGCTACTCTAGATGTGATTTGTAAAGATTCAAATTAAGTTGGTAAATTTGATGTAATTTAAGTACTACAAAAAGTTTATGCTACGCTTCTTCCAACCAAGAACAAACATATTCCCATCCAATAGGTGTATCTATATTTTTAATTTCTTCCCACTTCCCCTTTAACCCAAGTTCTTTTTCCGATAATTCGAAATGACATTTTGCAATACCAATATCATTTTTTTGCATATCATAACTTGTGACTTCATAGCTCTTTGTTCTACAAGTGTAGAAATGAAATGTATTGTTATCTTTAATAATTCTCCAAGGTTGTTTGTTTTAAATTGTTTTTATTTCTTTTATATATTGCTAAATCTTCATGAGCTACTAAGAATTAATTCAGTTTTATACTTCAACAACATATTCCTTTTATTAAATTAAATAATTCATAAAACTTCAAACTTGATAAAATTTGCCAATCTGTAAAGATTCCAGTTAAATTGATGCTTTTCCAAAGGTAGCTTCCAAAATGCTGCATGGATGAGGTTTACTATCAATAAATTTCAATTTAAATAACAAAGAAGCTCTTTGAAGAAAAGACCCTTTGTTATAATGAATTAGTGACTGCATCAATTATATTCTAATTATCAAATCTATCAAGCCTAAAAAGCTTTAAATTATCGTCTTTCTGTCCCTGATACAATTTGCTGAGCATCATACCACCCAATATTGCAAAAAACAATCCGTTTGCGCCGTAATCCAGGCAATACCAAAAATTTTTATGTTTTGTGTCTGCTCCAATAAACCCCAAATCATCATTGGTTGATTTGAAAACACCACAATATTTATATTCAATATCAATATTCTTATCCTTAAACATGTTCTTAAATCGTTGTTCAAGTATATCGTATTTTTCGCTTATTAATTTTTTATTATTTATACCATCTAACCCATATGTATCTTTTCCCCCTATAATTATTCTATTGTCAAATGTCGTTCTTAACTAAGTATATGGGTCGGATGTATCTCTAATAAGTCACTTCTTATCCCAATTGGGAAAATCTTGCATGGCTTTTGTTACAATATTGTACGTGATAGAATTTATGCCAAATTTTTTATCTGTAAATAGTTTTGTGTTATAACCCTTCAACTTTTGACGCAAACATCTTTTTATACTCTTCATCTTGTGAGTTCCCAATTAATTAATTTGTTATATCTTTACCAATTTCTGCATTTTGATAAATATAATTTAAAAATTCAACATTTCCATCCATAATAAACACGCCCATTAAATAGTTTGTTCAAAATTTACATATTAATTATGATTTTTGTGGTGAATATATCGAATATAAAAATAACAAACTAAAAAGAGGAGGTGGATCATTGAATCCAAATATTATTTATTACGAAGAAGAAATCTTAAATTATACACTTGGCAAAAATCTTTTTGAAAAATATAAATCCTTAGAATGGGTAAGAATTGAAAATCATAATAATATACCGGAACTCAGAAACAATCAGAATTGTGAGTTTCCCCGAATGAAGCAGCATCTTATAATTGGAATTAGAAAAACTCACAAATATGTTCCCAATTCAAAAACTTCTGATTTTTTAGTTCCGTATACATCTTCAGGTTGCAGTGCTATGTGTCTCTACTGCTATTTAGTCTGTAATTATAATAAATGCTCATATCTGAGAATTTTCGTAAATAGAGAACAGATGCTAAGCAAACTGATTAAAACCTCAAACCAAAATGACGCAGAACTGACTTATGAAATAGGTAGTAATAGTGACTTGGTTCTTGAAAACACTATTACAAATAACCTTGAATGGACAATAGAGAATTTTGGAAAGAATGAAAGAGGCTATATTACACTTCCTACTAAATTCGACATGATTGATTCATTATTGAATGTCAAGCATAAAGGCAGGACTATAATTAGAATGAGCATTAATCCTCAGGAAATCATTACCAAAGTAGAATTTGGTACATCCGCTCTGATAAATAGAGTCAAAGCATTAAACAAATTAAAAGAAGCCGGATACAAAATTGGAATATTAATTGCTCCAGTGATTCTATTAGAAAACTGGGAAACTCTATATAAAGAATTATTCAGTATTCTATCAGAGACATTGTCTCAAAAGGTTAAAAGCGAAGTTTTTTTTGAAATAATTTTCATGACATATAGCTATGTTCATAGAATGATTAATACAGAAGCTTTCCCAAATGCCATTAATTTATATGATAAAAATATAATGACAGGGAGAGGACGTGGGAAATATTGCTACAAACCAATTATAAGGAGTCAAGGTGAAGAATTCTTAAGGGCTGAAATAACAAGACACTTCCCTGAAAATAAAATTATGTATGTTGTTTAAATTATTCCCTTTTTATATTGCTAAATTTATGCCTTAGATGGAAGAAAAAGCCCACTCATAAGAATGGGCTTTAAAAATTCATTTTACATTTACAAATTTAACAAATCCTATTTTATCTCTCCGTTTGAGCTGCTACCAAACTTGTTGCACCGTATTTAGCTCTCAAGCGCGGTTTTTCAATCTTGCCAGTGGGATTGCGTGGCACTTTATCAAAAATAATTTTATGTGGACGTTTATAACGGGGCATTGCAGTGCAAAATAACTTTATTTCTTCATCAGTACATCTACAATTCGGTTTTAGTTCTATAATAGCAGCAGGAATTTCACCCAGACGCTTATCAGGCAATCCGATGACTGCTACATCCTTAATCACATTATTACTACGAAGAAAATCTTCAATTTGTACCGGATATATATTCTCTCCACCGCTGATAATCACATCTTTTTTTCGGTCCACCAAGTAAATAAAGCCGTCTTCATCCATCCTGGCCATATCCCCAGTAAACAACCAACCATCTTTAATTACGTTTGCGGTCGCCTCAGGATCTTTATAATAACATTTCATTACACCTGGCCCCTTGACAACCAATTCCCCAACTTGCCCCTGATTTACAGCATATCCATTCTCGTCGGTAATCTTTGCTTTCCAATTATAACCAGGTATTCCGATAGCACCGACTTTATGAATATTTTCAATACCTAAATGGACACATCCAGGGCCAATAGATTCACTTAAGCCATAGTTTGTATCATAAAGATGGTTTGGGAAATATTTTTTCCAACGATCAATTAAACTAGGTGGGACAGGTTGTGCACCTATGTGCATGAGCCTCCACTGGGCAAGATCATAATCTTCCAGTTTCACATCTCCCCTATCAATAGCATCCAAAATATCCTGGGCCCAAGGAACCAAAAGCCAAACAATAGTAATTTTTTCTTCAGAGACTACTTTGAGTATCCATTCAGGCTTTACTCCGCGAAGCAGTACTGCTTTACTCCCTGACAACAAACTACCAAACCAATGCATTTTAGCGCCAGTATGATAAAGAGGCGGAATACATAAGAAATTATCTTCCCGTTTTTGACCATGGTGTTTATTTTCCGTATAACATGCTGACATTAGACTCCGGTGCGTATGCAGAATTGCTTTTGGAAATCCAGTAGTCCCAGAAGAAAAATATACTGCCGCATCATCATCGTCAGTAAGTTTAATCTGGGGTGCTTCAGAGATACAATTTGCAGTAAGACGGTCATAATTCTCGGCAAAAGAAGGACGATTTTCTCCTGCAAAAAAAATTGTATTTACTTTGGGTATCTGATCATAAATCATTTCCACTCGTCCAATAAACTCAGGTCCAAAGATCAAGACAACTGTATCTGATAGATCCAAACAATATTTTATTTCTTCAGCAGTGTAGCGAAAATTCAAAGGAACTGCGACTGCTCCTGCTTTTAGTATTCCAAAATAAATCGGCAACCATTCTAGGCAATTCATCAAAAGAATACCCACTTTATCGCCTTTTTTTATTCCCCTCTTGAGTAACAGATTGGCTAGACGATTTGATTTCTCATCAAAAACACGCCACGTCATTTCCCGTCGATATTCACCTGACGGGTTGTTTTCAATCAATTCATATTCACGCCAAGTGACAATATTCTTTTCTTGGAGATCCAAATTAATCTCAGTTAGACATGTTTCCTGTCCATACTTTTCAGCATTATTAGATAGTATCTCAGTGATGACCATTTTTTTTCCTCCCGTTCTACCAACAAAAATTTAAATTTAAATAAAAACAAAAAAACCGTACTTCATAAACACAACAAAAGTCTGTATTAAATTATAAATCGAACTTAGCTGTTTATCAACATTTTTTTAGAACCTCTACTTCTTCAGCGATTTAGCTTCGGTAAGAATTTAGGCATTATTTATAAAATAATGCTATTTTCTTTTTAAAACGTTAAATTTCTATGAACTGCTAAAAACCAATATTATTACAATTTTAGGGTCTAAAACGCTCTTACTTTACCACTAAATCAACCACCTGCATCCTGTTACCAATGGATGCAAGATAACAAGTATACGAAGATGGGTACTTATGGATTTGGCCTGTGCTAGCTTCTGTAATCGAATAATCAAAAGTAATATCACAAGAGTAGAGCCAAGAGTCATACTGAATAAAATTTTCTACCTTGAGATTACTGAAATTAGGATTCGTGTGCTCCTGTGTCCATCTGTTATCATAGGTTTCTGTACGCTTATAAAAATCAGTATTATTACATAGATATGAAGCAACATCACTAAATTTAGCATCTTCTGAGGTGAACAGCACATATTCTTTTGTGAATGTCTCTACAGTCTTAGCTAGAAAATTCCGCATTGTAGCCGTAGGGCTGATGGTAACTGTTGCCGTAAAATCGTTTTTATTAACATTAACATTACATGGCTGGCCATTCTGGAGAAAAGCCGTAATTTTAGGAATATAATACCAATCAATTAATTGATAAGTATCAAAATATGGAACTACTTTAGCAACCTGATAAAACTGCTTTAGGTAAACCCTGTTCTTTGTTATATTAGCGTTTTGGACAGGATTATCATTCAGTAATAGGTCAACATTATTTGGTACTTTAATTGTTAATAACTCTATCGGCTTGTATATACCCACGAGATTAGAAATTTTTAGCAAGTCAAAACCAAAAATACTTCTCTCACCAGTTTTCTTTAATGTTAATGTTGAAATCTTTTTATCCCCACAAGCAAATATTATACTTTCCGTATTTTGATCGCTACTGTTTCCTTCATAAAAGAACACTTTCTCTTTATCAATATTTAGCTTAAGGTAACTTAGCAAATTATCTGGATTCTTCAACTGTTCAGGAAGATTATCACAATATTTGATTAGCGTAGAAGCATCATCTGTCTGATAAGCCTTTAAAATTTCGGTCGCAAACTTCCCCGGCAAATGCGCCTCATAGTCTGCAAGGTAAAACCAAAAAACCGTTAAAGAAGTTGCTATCGCAAGAATGTTAAACAAAACTAGGAATATAACAAAAGATTTAAAAGTAATTCGTTTGTGCATTTTATTCAAATTAAAAATCCTTCCCCTCCTATTTCACCAAAAAAGCTGTAGGCAATTTTCTTGGTCCTTCCAGACTAGCGGAAGAATTAAGCACCCTACCTTTATAGATCATCAACGCTGATGAACCACCGTCCAAATTTGCAGCATTGACTGCACCATAAGAGCACATCACTTCGACTAAGTCTTTCATAGAGGCACCTATGCTATTTGCGTGTCTGCCGTCAACCACCAACAAAAGCACTGCCCCATCCTTGCGCTGACCAATTGCGGTGCGGGGATTAAGCCCCCCACCCGTGCCTAAAATCGGCACAGGTTCACCATTTACAATAAGTACAGGCCCGAAGCTCACGGCTTCCTTTATACTCTTATCAAGGGCCTCCTGAGCAGTCATATTACCAACGATAAGATTGTTGCTTTGATCAAAACCGATTACTATAGACTTAGTATCGAGACTACCTGCCATCAGATTCCCGTTATGAATGACAATTCCAAGGGGCACTCCGCCCTTACCAAGCCCGTTTGGGTCATAAAACCCCCCTGCATTAATTCCAGCTACAGCATTGTCCCGCCTGACCATATCCTCAAGCTTCATGCCGGACTCATCATTACCAAAGACAGGCGGAGTAGCTACATAAACACGAGACGGATCGTGAATGATCATCATTTTCCCTATAAAGGAAGATCCTTTGACATCCTCCACTTCAATCTCATTTTTTTCAGCACCTAAGGTCTGAGTAACGTTCACCATTGTACTATCCGTTACAGTATTGACTGGTTGAGCTCGATTACTATCCATAATCTGTTTAATTTGAATATTAGAAAAATATATTTTTGCCAATATTTTACCAGCACTTGACTCCATCGTTGAAGAAACGTATATATTGCGCATTGATTGCGACGGACCGTAACTAATAATCGCAGTTGCTCCAAAAAGTAAAACGATTGCTGAAACCAACAGAACCAATAATATAATCAACACTTTTGGGCACACACTCTTTACTTTTTCAAACATATTCCAAAAATTACTCTTTTCACCTACTTTTTTTGCTAGACTATCATTTTTTTTGCTTGTCTTTTTCTGAAAGACCCATTCACGTTGGATATAAAAACTAATAAAGAATAAGACCGTATCGACAACAATTTTTAGTAATACAATATTTCCTTGAATACGCAAGGAAAGCAAATATACACCATAAAATGATGCCCCCGCTTGCAGTACGCAAAGCAAATAATACCTTATAATTACAGCTAGTCTACTGTTACTGCTACCAGCAAAAACTATTTTATGGTTTATAGAATAATTGAGAATAGACGAAACGGATCTAGCTCCTAAGCTTGCCACTAGTATCAAGTATACACTTGAGCTGATTGGTAAAAGCATATGGAGCAACCAAAACATTAGAATATCAACTATAAAAGAAGCCATTGAAGAAAAAATAAATTTAATTAAAGTTTTGTAAATACGCCAGGAGTCAATAATTGGCCTAAAGTGCGAATTTTTATTGTTTTCAATGTAAATTGAAGCAATTTTTACTTCTATAATTGAAATATTAGAATTTTGGGTCTCCAACAGCATATTTGTTTCATATTCATAACGATCACCTATTACATCCAGAAATTTCAATATGTTTTCATTAGAAATAGCCCTCAGACCTGTCTGCGTATCGCTGATCTTTAGACCACATACAAATTTAAAAATTAATGAAGTAAGCTTATTTCCAAGCCTGCTTCTAAGCGGAACATCTGTATTTTTAAAGCTTCTAACTCCCAAAACAAGGGCATTAGGATTTTCATTAAGCACCTGCGCACACTGAAATACATCTTCTGCTCGGTGCTGATTATCCCCATCAACTGTCACAACACCGATGTCGGTTGTGTTCTTTTCAAGGTAATATTGAAACGCCGTTTTTAACGCAACACCTTTGCCGCAGTTTTTTTCATGACGTAACACAACACAAGGGGATAGTTTCTCGATTTTATCAAAAAAGCACTTGTGCTTCTCTTCACTACCATCATCAATTACAATAATATGCTTAAAATTGTTGTCTATTAACGAGGATACAACTTGTAACAATTTTTCATCAGGATTCAGGGAGGGTATTATAGCGGTTAAATTCATATTAAATATCCCTTCATATAAATCATATCTAGTTATAAGCACAAAAAAAAGTTTGGCTAAAATAATTAAATTACTTTTCACCCAAAATAAACTACTACCATTATAGGGTTGGTTTATATGTAAAACAATAGAATACTATATACTAACATTTTCAATAATTCGACAATAAATTTTAAATTCCTTCTTATTTTGTTAATTACACGCAGAACACAGGGCTTTTTCTAATAATTTTGTTAGATCTCTTCAAAAATTCCGACCTTTGTAAATTTAATTCCTTACGTATATAATATATAGTCAATAAAACTTCCACTCAAAAACATATAATATCTCTGTAATATATGCTTTTGACATTCTAAGCACAATTTAATTGTAAATAATCCTCCCCACTACATTCATTTCTAAGTTATTAAAAAATTTGCTTATAAAACTTTTTCTATTCTAATTATTAAGTTTTACGGCTTCATTTTCTTAGAATTTTCCCAAAAAAATAAAAAAGAGGAGAATTTTCCATTCTCCTCATCCAAATTCACAAAAGCCTTTATTTGCTTTTAATCTTTTGTTTTAATATTATTATACAATTTGAATCTTTTTCCCTTTTGGGTCTCCCTTAAATGCTTCTAACGCATGCTCCCAAGCTTCCAAACCAATATCATCATTATAATAGCTTGATAATTCATTCAAATGTGCTAAAGCTATTTTTCCTGTCAGGAGTGGATCATCATTGGTTACATTAGTTGTGGAATCAACCGTTCCATGTTCTAACTCAATATTAATGCCTTCTAGATAATTTTCTGGAGTGAACCCAACTTTTTCAAAGTCCACACCCAAGCGTTTTGCTATATCAATAGCTTCAGATAACATAAATTTTTTCATATAATTGTTCCCTTCTTTCATCAATTTGGTTTTTTTAATTTTATATATTAATAGTATTTGATTAATTCATCTTTTGGTATACCACATAAAGCTACTCTTTTTAATAGTTTTCTTTCCTTACTTCAAAATAGCTCTGGGCATATTTACATACTGGGCATACTTCAGGAGCCTTTTTCCCAATCACAAGATGTCCACAAACACGACACTCCCACATTGTTTCTTCACTTTTTTCAAATACCTTTTGCATCTCAATATTTTTTAACAAAGCAAGATAACGCTCTTCATGTGTTTTCTCAATTGCTGCAACTCTGCGAAAGCGTTCAGCTAATTCTGTAAATCCTTCTAGCTCAGCATCTTTTGCAAATCTTGCATACATATCGGTCCATTCATAGTTTTCACCTTCAGCCGCA
>JBAYAL010000012.1:0-11291 GCA_041669825.1 Eubacteriales bacterium
AGAATATCGAGTGCTGCCATTCGTTTTAAAGGCAAAAATGCTTTTACTTTATCAGCTTCTGGAACCTGAACTATTTCGTTAGTATGTGATTGAAGATATCCTTCGTAGTTAACAATCACTGGGTTCCTTAATTTTTCGGCGATACGGAACGCCTGAATAGTATTATCTAGAACCTCCTGGTTGTTTTCACAAAAAAACTGTATCCAACCGCTTGCACCCTGTGATACTGCATCACCATGATCAGGGAAACGATTATGTGGAGCCGATAATGCTCTATTGGCAACTGCCATAACCACTGGCTGTCTCAAACCTGCTGTATGATATACCACTTCAGTCATGTACAAAAGTCCTTGAGAATTAGTCACTGTAAAAGCTCTCGCTCCCGCAAGCGATGCTCCTAATACGCAAGCTAATGCACTGTGATCCGATTCTGCTCTGATAAATTTACAATCGAGTTCTCCTTCGTCTATATACTGACTTAATCTTTCCATTGCTGGAAAAGCTGGTGTAATAGGAAAGTAAGACAAAACCTCTATACTAGCCAATTTGGCTCCCAAAGCGGCCGCTTCACTTCCTGTAATTAAAGCCTTGCTCATTATTTACCCTCCTTTGCTTTGAATACTCCTTTGGGACCGGTATATTCAGGAACCATTTCTATCCCATCGCTTTCTGCCGCACAAATTCCGCAGCCCTTACATATTCTCAAATCAATTGTCGGACAATCATCTACCATTGTAAACGCCGCATCCGGACAAAAAAGCGTAACAACAGGATCAACCTTTTCTGGATCGGTTATTCTAGGTTGAAATTCCCTCCAAGATGGAGCTACCGAACCTTCTGCCAGACTCCCTGCTACTGCTGATACAACTATTGGAACATCCTTGACCTTAGCCATGGTTGTTTCACCTCCTCTTACAATCATTCTGATATCTTTACATATATCTTTATAAAGCAAAACTCATGCCAACTAATTGAATTAAGTTTATTTTTAACTTTTACAGAAAAATTATAAGGTATATTCCTTTACTAAAGCCTTTAATCACCTGCTAATATCATTTTAAAAAATTTATAATTTTTAGAAAACAATAATATTTTTTAAAATTTCCAAGTATATAAATCCAAATATTGCAATACTTGAGTTTCACTATTGAAACTAATACCGTTCCAATGTTTCAACTAGTTTCATAAATTTAACAACTTAACGTTTTTGCAACTTTATTTTAAGTATAATACTTCTATTTTATAAAAAATGCCTTGCTCACTTTATCTTATCGCTATTACACTTTTTCGTATTTTCATGAATAACTTTAAAATATAAAAAAACACCATATGTTTTATCTCTTTAACACATAGTGTTTCATTAGTATTTAAACACTTTATCTTTTTAATGCTTATCTTCCTGTAACTTTCGCCACAAAGTGGTTCTACTTATCCCTAAATGTTTTGCCGCTTCAGTTTTATTACCATTACACTCTCTTAATATTTTTAACACAACCTGCCTTTCAAGTAGTCCTCTTTCTTTATACAACATGTTAGCCATATTATCTTCTAAATCATTCATATCTTCTTTCTTGCTTTTATCAAAAAATACTTCTAAATCATTTTCCGATTGCTCCAATAACAAAGCTTTTATAACATCTTTTTTTTCAACTGTTTTTCCAGAAGTAAGCATTGATATTCTTTCCATAGCATTTTTAAGCTCTCTTATATTTCCCGGCCATTCATACTGTAAGAGTATTCTTTCCGCTTCCAAAGAGAAAATTCCTATATCTTTACCCTGTCTATCACAAAACTCTTTTAGAAACTTTCTAGCAATCATAATTATATCTTTTCCTCTATCCCTTAAAGAAGAAACCTTTATTGACAGTACATTAATACGGTAATACAGATCCTCTCTGAATTCGTTCTGCACTACCATATTACTCAAATTTCTATGAGTTGCTGCTACTAATCTGACATCAATAGGTAATATACTACTATCTCCAAGACGCATTATTTCCCCCTGTTCTATTACCCTGAGTAACCTTGCCTGTAGCATAGGAGACATTTCTCCTACCTCATCAAGAAACAAAGTTCCTCTATGAGCAATCTCAAATACTCCAGCTTTACCACCTTTTTTTGCACCTGTAAAAGCTCCTTCTACATAACCAAAAAGTTCGCTCTCTAAAAGGCTTTCAGGAAAAGCTGCACAGTTTATTGCAACAAACGGTTGATTTTTTCTTTTGCTAGCAGAATGTATCGCATGAGCAAACATTTCTTTACCAGAACCTGTCTGTCCATAAATCAACACAGTAGAATCAACAAGTGAGTAATCTTGAGCAAGTTTTATAGTATTTGTTATTGATTCGCTTTTTCCCATAATATCTTGAAAACTGTATTTTGCTGCCAATCCACGATCTGCTAATTTCCTTCTGACTTTGTTCTCCATTTTCTGAAGTCTATCAACCTGTTGAAAAGTAGTCACAACGCCCTCTACCTTATTGTCAACAATTATTGGAACCCTATTTGCTACAACTTTTGCAATCCCAATCTCAAGTATTTCTCCCAACTCAGGTTTGCCAGTGTCCAAAAGACTTTGACAATGTGCCTTGGGAATCACATCAGTAATATAACTACCTATAGCTTTATCAGCCTTATAACCTGTAAGTTGCTCACATACTCTATTGAAAACTGTTATTTTACCATTTTTATCCAACGCCAGTATGCCGTCATATGTAAAATTTAGTATCGCTTTTAACTGCTCTGCTTTTCTTTTTTCCTGTTTGCGAATAACATTAACCCTTCTAGCCTCATAAATAGCACGTCTTACAGCCTCATAGCCTGAAGTTATCACCACTGATTTCATGCCATTTTTTCTAGCTACATTTGCCATAGCTATCTTACCAATTACTACATCTGCGCCCATTTCTTTTAGGTATTCAATCCCCTTACTAATATCTTCAAGTTCATTTTGACAAGTGTATTTAATCAAATTATCTTTTACTATCTCTTCAAAGCTTGATAAGCCTAAAGTTATTTCTTCAACATCTACTATACCTATTTTTACGCCTATTTCTCTCGCCTCATAATAAGCTCTCAATATATCATAACCACCAATTAATACATCAACAACAGGCAATTCAACAGCTGATCTTTTTATTTCCCAAGATGTAACACCTCTGCTAATTATCACCTGACATCCATTTTCTTGGGCTTCCGCTACTATTCCTACAGCCTTATCCATCCTTGCTATCTTAATATCTACATCTTTATCATTTGTGCATACATTAAAGGCAATATCAGCAAGTTCAGGATAGGGTGCGATAAACATTATCTCAGCCATATTTCCACCCCAATTCTTTATCTTTGTTTCTTCTTTCTTAGTACTGTAGATAATATACCCATTTCATCCCGATACTTAGCAATAGTCCTCCTTGATACTGTTATTCCTCTCTCTTGCAACTCAGTTGTAATATCATTATCCGATAAAGGTTTCTGAGGATTTTCTGCGCAAATAATCCTTTTTATTTCACTTTTTATCTTCTCACTTGTCACTGTTTCACTTTGTTTTATACTACCCGCAAAGAAACTTTTAATACCAAATGTCCCAATAGGGGTCTGAACATATTTATTTGAAATCGCCCGACTAACCGTCGATTCATGTATCCCCAATTCCTGAGCAACTTGTTTCATTGTTAATGGTTTTAAATATGAAACACCCTTTTCCATAAATTCAGTCTGTTTATTAATAATAAGTTCCATAATACTATATATCGTGTTTTTTCTGTTTTCAATATTTTTGATAAGGTTTAACGCTGAATTATAATTTTCAGTAATATATTTCTTAATTTTACTACCCTCTTCATAACCAAGCATTTTTTTATAAGCACTATTAACAAATAACCTTGGAATATCTTTTTCATTGATAACAATAACGTATTCATTGTCTATTTTTCTCACAATTATATCCGGTATAATATATTTAACCGTACTATGATCATTAAAGCCACTTCCTGGTCTTGGATTAAGTAAAGAGATAATTTTTGCATACTCTCTTATCTTATCCACTGGAACATTTATTGCTTTAGCTATTTTATTAAAATGTCCAACCCCAAGTTCTTCAAGATAATCAAGCATCAATTCAATCTCACATGGACAATCTGTCATATATTCCAATTGAAGAATCAAACACTCTTTCAGTGTCCGTGCCCCAATACCCCATGGTTCAAGCTGTTGAACCAGTCTTAAAGCTTTTTCTGTTTCAACCTGAGTTAACTCCAAATTATCACTTATCTCTTCCAAACTCATTCTTAAATAACCATCGCTATCCAAGTTCTCTATTATATACTTTGTAGCTAAATATATCTTAGGATTAATTCTTTGAACACAGTTTATAAATTGCAATTGTTCCAATAGATGCTCATAAAGAGTCTGGTTGTTATCAGTACTTTTTTCGAAATTTAGATATTTTTCTAAATCCGAATCTCTTTTTATTGGTTCATTGTTAAAGTTAGAAACATCCATATTTTTAACAATTTCTTCCCAGAGAGTATCATTTTCTTCAGTTACATCAGTCTTATCAATCTTATCAGTTTCCTCAGTTTCCTCATTTTCTTTACCTAGTTCATCCAATTCCAAAAATGGATTCTCTGTAAATTGGATACCAATATAATTAATAAGTTCAGGGAGTGATAATTGCAAAACTTCAATAGACTGATACATTTGGGGAGTCAACGCCAATTTATTTTTTTGTTCCTGATACAAACCATAATTACTCTTCACAATATACCTCTTCCAAAAATCACAATCTCTTTATTATTGAATAAATTCAAATAAGGCAATTTTTTTTGTATTCTTACAACTTATTGTCCTAATAAATCATCAAAAGGTCAAGCAAAAAACAGTTATTTCAATTTTTTAACATATTTTTTTTACAATTAGCAAAATAAGAACAGAACCCTTTACATAATTCCTGTTCTTATAGTCATTTTATCCCATTTAAGTTTTCCTCTACAAGTAATTTTAAATCTAATTTTATTCAGATTTTACCGCCTCAGATAAAAGACCAGTCCTTCTTATTTTAGCATCCACTTTCACTATGATTTCAAGATTAGGAAATATTTCATCCCACTTATCCTCTAATTCTTCCCATTCTTTTGGGTATTTCCTATATACTGCTTCCCCAAAACCAAAGACATCTGTATTAAATTCCTTTGCTTTTTTAATAGTTTGCTTTATTTCTTTTTTTATTACCTCATTTTCTCTTCTTTCTAATTCTTTTATATTCTGAGGGTCTGATAAATCAGCACATGGAATAGGGGTTGCTCCTACATTACCTAATTCACTTACCTCTACCGTAATTGTTATTTTCCCATTTTTTATCTCAGGTATAATTTTACTTTTTGTCCTAAGTATTTCTAAAGAAGTTGGAGTTTTTCCTCCTTTAAGACATTCTACTTCAATTATACCGCTTTGAACCTTTCCTATTATCCATAGCATTCCCCTCGTTTCATACTGGTCAAACCATCCCCTTAATTTATACTCCTTAAAAACTGCCGTATCTGTTAATCTTAATCTCTTATCTTTCTTTTCCTTGTTTTCTTTTTCATCCTCTTCCTCAAAAACCTCTATTCCAGGGGTATAAGCACAAGAAGTTTTACTTGATATCATTCCAATAAATTCCTGAAGACAAACTGGAGAAATTTTAGACGTAACTTCACCAGCTTGACCAAGATCTCTTATGCTAAAGGCTGGAATTTTTTCAATTTCAACATTTGCATTCATAATATCTTTCGCATCACCTTTGGCAACCATTATACAAATTCTACGACGAACTTCATGGTCCCTTTCAAAATAATCAATAAATTCATTTATGCCTTTTTTTGCAGCTTCTTCTCCAATTACTAACACCTGAGCATGAGACCATAATGCTTTTCTCCCTGATTGTAACCCAAAATTCCTGCCAGCTTCAAAAACCGAGCTGCCTGTGGAAGAAACAATCCATACCGCTTTTTCACCTTCTCCTGTTGATTTAACTTTTCTAGGAACTACAACTTGCAACGTTAAATCTACTTTATCGTTATCCTTTTCCCTATCAATCCCCATCCCTGCAACAATAGCCTTTTTTTCAATTTCACTCCTATTCCAACAACCTGGAATAATCAAAAAAGCAAAAAATATAATTAAAAAAACAAAGATGTTTTTTTTGTTCATCTTATCTCTCCTTTTTCCTCAGTTTTGCAATAATTAGCAAAAGAACAGGGATACCTACCTGAATCGTTAAATAAGGAATAATAACTATTCCTGTTAGTTGCTCACTCAGAATGGCAATATTCTCCCATAGAATTACTGAAAGAACTACCATAATGCCTCCAACAGGTAGTACAAGTGGCCTGTAATCTTTAATATTCAACCATTGTGCAAGAGCTAGAACAGCACAATAATGAAATACAGAAATCTTAACAAATACACCACCAATCCATATAATCATAATTAAAGGATCCATTCTTTCAACAATACCAGCCACGCTTACATACCTAGCAACGGCTAGAAAAGGATAACGCAAATAACCAGTCTGTTCACCAAAAACAGCTATAATACCTCCCAATATTAAAATTCCCAATAAGCAAGTACTAACTATTGAAATAATTCCAGACTTTCTAACTTTCTGTGGTATGTTTAAATATGGTATTAACATTGCCAAAACTATGGTTTCACCTATAAGCAAGAATTCATAATAAGTACCCTTTAAAACTGGTGCCCATCCATTTGCCAAGATAGGAATCAAGTTATTAAAATTCATATCCTTAAAAGCTAGAATAACAATTCCACTAATAACAATAATGAATATAGGAAAAAGAACTTCACTAACCCTGCCAATAACTTCTATTCCACTACGAACTGCATATGTTGAAGCAATAATTATACCTATAGCAAAAAATAACATTGGGGTTTCAGGATAAAAAGAGCTTAGAAGAAGCTCCGAAAATTCCCTAATTATAAATGCATTTATATGTATAAAAAACACAAAGTAAATAATACCAAGAATCTTCCCAAGTACTTTTCCCACAATTATCTCGCTATACTGAATAATTGTTTTATCTTTAAACATTAAACCTAACGTTGTTATTATATAGACCACAATAATACCAAACACCATCAGAAAAAATAACGTCATCCAGCTATCCTGTTTTGCTTCTTTATATACTAAGGAAGGAAAAAGCAAGATTGTAGTTGAAGTTATAATTGTTATTATTAAAAAAATTATTTGTTTATTTGATATTTTACCGTCTTCAAGCATACTTAAGTACCATCCTAATATCTGCAATAATATAATTCTTTTTATTCATCTTTCGGAGGTTTTGGCATCCCTTGTGCACCTAACCTTTCAATATTTTTGCTTCCCATCATACTCGGCCTGTTGCGCATCATCCATAAAGGTACCCTTATTACCACATCTTTCAAATCTCCAACAGTACCTGTGGCAATGGGTGCTAAATAAGGCACTCCAAATGAGCGTAATCCTGCCATATGAATTAATACAAAAATTACTCCAAGCAAAATACCAAAAAGCCCAGCAAATCCTGCTAGAAATATGAAAAAAAATCTCATAATTGTTATTGAATCATTCTGAGAATATATAAGAAACCCAGAAATTCCTGTAAACGCAATTACAATAACAGCAGGGGCACTTACTATTCCTGCAGAAACAGCAGCTTCTCCCAAAACCAGAGCCCCTACAATACTTACTGCCTGTCCAACAGGCTTAGGCATCCTTACCCCCGCCTCCCTTAATACTTCAAAAATTATTGCCATTATTATTATTTCAACCAACACAGGAAAAGGAATCCCCTCTCTAGCAGCAGCCATTGTAATTAGAAGTGAAGTTGGAATCATTTCATGATGATATGATTGACCAGCTATATAAATTGCAGGTAAAAACACAGTAGAAATTAACGCACTAAATCTGATCCATCTAATAAATGTAATATGCCAAGGTCTTGAATAGTAATCTTCACTATTTTGAATAGTTTCAACAAAAAGATAAGGAAGTGTCAAAACTATAGGAGTTCCATCTGTAAAAATTGCAACCCTGCCTTCCAACAACTTTGCCGCAGTTATATCCGGCTTTTCAGTGTTTCCTATTGTCGGAAATATCGAAAATGGACTATCCTCAATAAACGCCTCAATATATCCAGATTCCAAAATACCATCTATATCAATTTTGCTGAGCCTTTTCTTTAATTCATCAACTATCTTTTCATTTGCAATTCCACGAATATAAGCAATACAAACATCTGTCTTTGTAAATCTACCGATTTTCATACCCTCAAATATTAAATCTTTACTTTTTATCTTTCTTCTTAATAGCACTGTATTTGTTCTCAGTGTCTCTGTATATCCTTCCCTAGGTCCTCTTACTACCGCTTCAGTATTAGACTCAGTAACCCCTCTTGATTCCCAGCCTCTGGCCGATATCTTCAACGAAACATCATAACCATCAACCAGCAGAATAGTATCACCCGAAAGTATCCCCTCAATAATTTCCTCAGAATTGTTAACTTCTTTTGAGTCTGCTGCAGATAAAGCATACTTCTCTATCTCAGCAATTAAATCTTTCTTACCGTTTAATGGTATGGATTCTGCAATACGCACATCAACCATAAGGGCTTTTATTATGTTTTCATTAACTATATTTATGTTAACCATACCATCTATGAAAATTATTACTGCAGGTACACACTCATTATGTACTCCAATATTAAATTCTCTAAAAATTACATCACTATTGCCACTAAAAGTTTCTTTCAGCTTTATTAAATTTTTTTCCAAACTTTTGGATAATTTTTTTGATTCAGTCTGTTCCAGAGACACAGGTAAGACATTTTTAGAATTCTTTCCTAATAATCTTGTTTTTTGCAGAAGCCTTTTAACCATTTTTCCTTCATCCTTTTGATAACATCTTTGCATAATTCCTTTCAAGTGTTTTAGTATGATATTAAAGACAAACAAATATTCACTTATTTCACTAATTGCTTCTTAATAGCTTCATCAATATCTTTCTCACCGTTTTTATCCATACTGTTAAATGCTCGCTCTAACATAAGTTTTATTCTATTAATTTGGTTTACCTCACTTGCACCAGGATCATAATCTATTGTCACAAAATTGGCAGCAGGATATTCTTTTTTTACTGCTTTTATCATACCCTTCCCTGTAATGTGATTAGGCAGACAAGCAAATGGTTGCATACAAATAATATTTTGCACACCTTCTTCTAACAATTCCACCATCTCAGCCGTTAAGAGCCACCCTTCGCCTGTTCTGTTTCCTAAAGATAATATAGGTTTTATACTTTCTGCCATATCATTTATTGTCATGGGAATTTTAAATCTAGTTGAGCTATTTAATGCCTCTCGCATATCATTCCTATAGCTTTCAATATATTTTACAACTAGATCTCCTATAATCCCTGTTTTCAGTGTTCCATCCAAATAGCGATGTTCAAATCTCTTACCGTGAGCACAATACAGAAAAAATTCTGCAAGCCCAGGAACCACCATCTCACCACCGGATTTTTCAATAAAATCTACCATAGAATTATTTGCACCAGGATGAAATTTAACCATAATTTCACCAACAAGACCTACCTTTGGTTTTAATTTGTCATGTATTTCTATATGATTAAAATCTATTACTATTTGTTTAAGATTTTTTCTAAAAATACTCCGACTATTATCCCATATATTCCAAATACATTTTTCAACCCATTTATCATACAGCCTGTTAGCAGAACCAGGTATTTTTTCATATGGTCGCACCCTGTACAAAACCTTCATAAACATATCTCCGTATACTAAAGCCATAATAAACCTATTAACCATTGACCAGGTAATGTTAAACCCGTTTTTTTCCAGACCAGAAACATTGGCCGAAACTATAGGTATATGTGCAAATCCAGCACTTTTTAATGCTTTTTGCAGAAGACTCATATAATTGCTTGCCCTACACGGACCTCCAGTCTGAGCCATGATAAGTGAAGTTCTATCGAGATTATATTTTCCCGATTTCAAAGCCCTTATTATCTGACCTATTAAAATAATTGATGGATAACAAGAATCATTGTTTACATACTTTAACCCCTCATCTATATCATCTCTATCTACCGTAGGAAGTACTTCAAGATTATATCCTTCAGCCCTTGCCGCTTCTTGAGCAAAAAGAAAATGTATTGGTGCCATCTGGGGAGCAAGTATTGTATGAGTTTTACGCATTTCAGAAGTAAAAACAGGTTTTTTCACACCAGTAGTTACTAATTTCGGACTGTGATTCTTTGCTTTTTTTATTTCCACGGCAGCCTTAAGAGATCGTAATCTTATCCTTACTGCTCCAAGATTACTTATTTCATCTATCTTTAATAAAGTATGATTTTTCCCTTTTTGAGCAAGTATTTCCTGAGCCTGTTCTGCTGCTATCGAATCAGGTCCACATCCAAAAGAATTTAATTGGACTAGTTCCAGATTATCCTGGCCAGCAACAAAATCTGCAGCTTCATAAAGTCTAGAATGATACATCCACTGATCAAGCACCCTAATTGGTCTTTCAACCTTGCCCAGATGATAAACAGAATCCTCAGTAAGAACAGCCATTCCAAGAGAAACAATTAATTGAGGAATACCGTGGTTAACTTCTTGGTCTAGGTGATATGGTCTTCCTGATAACACTATTCCTTTTATCCCAGTTTCCTTAACCCAATTAACTACTTCTTCCCCCTTTCTCTTTATATCATTTTTTACTTTTTCATCCTCCTGCCATGCTTTATCTACTGCTTTTGCAACTTCAGAATAAGAAAGTCCAAATTTAATTAATTCTTCATAAAGTCTTCTAACTAATTTTTTTTTATTTCCATAAGGTAAAAACGGATTAATAAGTTCCGCACCATTTTCTTTTAATATGTCCATATTGCTTTTAATCACTTCTGCATAAGAAATAACAATAGGACAATTAAAGCAATTATCCGCTCCTTCTATTTCCCTTTTTTCAGAAGTAATACAAGGAAAAAAAATGTTTTTTATACCCTTTTGTACCAATGTAGCTATATGTCCATGAACCAGTTTTGCCGGATAACATACTGTATCAGAAGGAATAGTCTCAATTCCTAACTCATAGATTTTGCGGCTAGAAACAGGAGACAGTTCCACTCTAAATCCCAAAGAAGTAAAAAATGTAAACCAAAAAGGATAATTTTCAAACATATTTAATACTCTAGGTATTCCTATCGTACCTCGGTATGCTTTTATTTCATCCAAGGG
>JBAYAL010000013.1:0-11181 GCA_041669825.1 Eubacteriales bacterium
AAAGTGTTGAAAGAGAAAGATAGTAAAGATAATAAAGAGTTTTTTTTGGCTCAGTACAGTATGAAAGACTTATTAGATAATCAATTGGTAGGAAGTGATGGTGCGGCGGAAAAAAGAAATTATGTTGGAAAAAAATTGGGAATAGGAGATAACAATGCCAAACAGTTTCTATATAGAATGAATAGGTTTGGAATAAATAGAGGAGACTTTAACCAGGTATTGCAAGATTACAAAAGAAAGGACTGAATTTAGTTTGTTAACTAGAGAAGAAACTGCCGAAAAATATACAAAAAGAATAATGAATTCTGGTAATAAAGCAAAAAAGGCACTTGGTCAGAACTTTTTAATAGATGATGAGATAATAAAACAAATTGTTGTAGCTGGGATAGGTAGCTCTAAGAGTCCAGTTGTTGAGATAGGCGCAGGCCCGGGAGGGATGACAAGAGTAATTGCTGAGAAAACAAAGAGGTTATGGGCGGTGGAAATTGACCAAGAAAAAATAAATATTTTAAGAAAAGAAATTAAGGAAGAGTCAATAAAAATTATTAACATGGATGCTTTGAATGTTAATTTGAAAGACCTTTGGGGAGAAGAAAAAGGGTTGCTCTTGGGAAATTTGCCTTACTATATAACTAATCCGTTAATCATGCATTATTTGAATCAAAGTGATTCGTTGTTGCAAATGACTGTAATGGTTCAGAAGGAAGTTGCTGAAAGAATGGTAGCTAGTCCTGTAGGAAAACAGTATGGAATTCTCTCTATAGCAGTTCAATTGCAAGCGGATGCAAAAATACTTTTCGAAGTTCCTCCATCAGCTTTTTGGCCACAACCAAAAGTAACTTCGGCAGTTGTAAAACTTGAAATTAGACCATATCCCGGATTTGTTGTGGATAGGGGACAATTCTTCAGAGTGGTGAAAGCGGCATTTGCACAGAGAAGAAAAACGTTGGTTAATTGTTTGAGTAATAATTTGAAAATTGAAAAGGAATGCTTAATTAATGAATTAAAAATAATAGGAATATCAGATAAACAAAGGGCTGAAACATTAAGTATTGATGATTTTCAAAAATTGACGAAAATAATTGAAAAAATGGAATAACCGTTACTAGGACTTTAGTCCTAGTAACGGTTATAATTTATACAAAAAATTGTAGATATAGATGGATAACATTGTTGAAAATAATAAACAATTATGCTAATATGAAGAAAATTGTAAGTAGTTGTAATAAAATGAAATTTCACAAATTTAACACGAAATACTATTATCTATCAATTAGCATATTTCCTAAAGGAAATTAAAAGAAAGGATAATATAAAATCTTGGGTTGAACATGCTCAAAATCATGTACATAAAAAATAAACAATGAATATAGGAGGAGAAATTTTTGAGGAAGATTAAGTATCGTATTATTCTTGCCTTGTTGGTTTGCGCAGGTATTAGTTTGGCTATTCAAGGTGCATTTTCTATTTACCATCTAAAAACTGCAGCAGATAAAAGTACTGAGGATTACACTAAGGTACTCTATGAACAGTTTGATCAAAAGATAAAAATGGAAGTTCAAACATGTGTCAGTGTCATTGAGCAGGTATATAAAAAGCAACTTAGTGGAGAAATTACAGAGCCTGAGGCAAAAAAAATGGCTGCCGATATTGTGAGAGAATTGCGTTTCGATGGTGAGAATTACTTCTGGGTAGATCAGATTGATGGAACTAATGTTGTGCTTCTTGGAAACCAAACAGAAGGAACCAATCGTTATGGAGCCGAGGATTCGGAAGGAAATCATTATGCTCAGGACTTTATTAAAAATGGCACACAGGAAGGTGGGGGGTATACGGATTATACGTTTCCCAGGCCAGGTGAGACTGAGCTTATCCCTAAAAGAGCATATACTTTGGAATTTGAACCATACGGCTGGGTAGTAGGTACTGGTAACTATGTAGATGATATTCAGAAAGTTGTCGCTATTCAGGAACAGGCAATAAGGGATGATTTTAATAGTGCTCTCCTTAGTCATATTATAGTTATTATTCTTGCCCTTGCAGTCTCAATGATTATTGGTAATTTCCTTAGTAAGAGTATATCTAATCCGATTGTTGAGATTGCTGAAAATGTTAATAAGATGGCCAAGGGTGATTTTAGGGTAGAAAAATTGGTTGTTAATACAAAAGACGAATTGGGTGAGCTCGCGGTTGGTTTTAATACGATGGCTGGAAATTTAAGAAATTTGGTACAACAGGTTACAGGGATGTCAGGTCATGTCGCTTCAGCTTCGCAACAACTTGCTGCGGGGGCAGAACAGCTCGCCAAGGCAGCTTCATCAGTCGCAGTAGCAATTTCGGAAGTTGCGGCAGGGTCTGAAAAACAGATAGATGCTGTAGGAGAAGTTACTTCTGTAGTAGATGAGATGAATAATAATTATAATCAAGTATTAATCGGAGTACAGGATGTAACCTCAATATCTGATAAAACTGCCGCCACAGCCAAGCATGAAAGTATAGAAATAGATAAAACCATGAATCAAATGGCTAATATTGAGAAAACTGTAAATAATACTGCTGGTGTGGTAGATAAGCTCGGTGATCGGTCTAGGGAAATCGGGTTGATAGTTGATACCATCTCTGGTATTGCGGAGCAGACTAATTTGTTGGCGTTGAATGCTGCAATTGAGGCAGCTAGGGCAGGAGAACATGGTAGGGGGTTTGCAGTAGTTGCAGACGAAGTGCGGAAATTGGCAGAACAATCTCAGGATGCTGCTAAACATATAGCAGAGCTTATTAGCCAGATTCAGCATGATACAGATCAAGCGGTAACCGCAATGGGTGAAGGAACTCTTGAGGTGAAATCTGGTACCGTGGCTGTGAATGAGGCAGGAAAAACATTTAAAGAAATATCTGAATTGATTGGGAATGTCTCTGTAAGTATTTCAGAAGCAGCTACTAAGATAAATAAAATAGCAGAAGGTAATGAAAAAATTGCAAACTCTGTAATGGATGTTGACCAGATAAGCCGTGAAATTGCAGCACAGACACAGTCTGTAAATGCAGCAGTAGAAGAACAGACAGCATCATCGGAAGAAATTGCTTCTTCTAGTCAAATGCTTATGAAGAGTGCTGAAGAAATGCAGGAAGTATTAGGAAAGTTTAGAATGTAAATTTATTTAAAGTTGCTAGAATCATAATAGCGATAATTATTATGTATAGCACTAGGTAGTCAAAAAAGGTAGAATAATAAAAATGCTTTAAGAAAGCTTTTAATTTTGTTAGAGATAGCAGATTAAGAGCTTTTTCATTATTATCCCAATAATGAATTTAAGCGTTTTATTTTTTTTTTCATAGAATATATAAGGAAAAGTAGGGATGGGGGTTTGTCTTTATGTTTCAAGTGGGAAATATAGTGGCCCGACGTTCCTATAATGAAGATTTATTTCTAAAAATATTGGGTATAACAATAGAACGTGGAGAAAGAAAGGCATTATTGAGAGGAATAAACTATCGTTTGCTTGCAGATGCAAATTTAGATGATTTGGTGTTAAAAGAGGATAGAGAAATAGTTTATTATCAATTGGCCGATTCGCAGGAAATCTATAAAAAATTCCATAAGGTTGTGCATCAGAGAAAATTCAAGGTGGAAGAAGAATATTTTGAGGTTCCGGGCAGAATATTGCACCTTGATGGAGATAAAGAATATCTTGAACAGTGTTTGAAAACTTATAAACAATTGGGGCTAAAGGCTAAAGGAATTTGCAAGTCTGAAAGTGAACAGCCCGAAGTAATTGGAAATATTTTGAAAGATAATCCTGCGGATATTTTGGTTCTTACGGGTCACGATGCGCTTCTAAAAGGGGTAAAAGATTATAAAAATCTTCAGAGTTATAGGAGTTCTAAATATTTTGTCAGGTCGGTTAATGAAGCTAGGAGATTTAGGCCCAATAAGGATGAGCTTGTTATTTTTGCTGGGGGTTGTCAGTCGAATTTTGAGGCTATTATTGAAGCTGGGGCGAATTTTGCCTCTTCTCCTAAGAGGATGTTAATACATGCGCTTGATCCTGTATTTATTGTAGAAAGTATTGCTTGTACACCTCTTAATAAGCTAGTTTCTTTGAAAGAAATAATTAACCACACTGTAACAGGGGCAGATGGTGTAGGAGGTATAGAAACCAAAGGACAGCTCAGGAGAGGTTATCCAAGAGTTGAATATTAACAAAAAGAAAATAAGAATAATTTATGTAAATTTCTGCAGAAACTAGCTCAGAGGTGAAAATATATGAATGAGCATATTTGTGGAAATTTACTTATTATAGGTGGAGCGGAAGATAAGTCTGGGGAATGTAAAATTCTTAAGCTTTTTATTAAAGAAGCAGCGGAAGGTGAAAAAATTTGCATAATTACTGCGGCGGCAAAAGAAGGAAGAGAAAGTGGCGAAGTTTATAGGAATATTTTTGTTAATTTGGGATGCAAAGATGTTAGCGTAATTAATATTAATGATAGAACTGAAGCTAATTGTGATGATCTTTTAGGAAAACTTTATAATGTCAAGGGGATATTTTTTACTGGTGGGGATCAACTTAGAATTACTTCTATGCTTGGAGGTACACTTCTGGGAAAAAAAATTCAAAAACTGTATGAAGATGGGGTTATTATAGCAGGTACGAGCGCTGGAGCTTCTGCAATGTCAGATAACATGATTATTGGAGGAATGACTGATACTCCCGGAAAAAAGAGTATAAGAATGGCTCCAGGGCTGGGGCTGTTAAAAGGGGTAATAATTGATCAGCATTTTGCTCAACGAGGTAGAATCGGACGCGTTTTAACTGCAGTAGCAATGAACCCTTATGTATTAGGGTTGGGAATTGATGAGGATACTGCGGTGTTGGTAGAAGATAAAGCAATAATAAAGGTTATTGGTAAAGGAACGGTAGCTATAATAGATGGTATTTCGTCTAGTCTTTCTAATGTGGAAGAGCTAAAGGATGAGCAGCCTCTTGCCTTTGCACCAGTTCAACTTCATATACTTTGTGAAGGATATGAATATGATATTTATACGCGAAAGAGTAGGAAACAAGAATAATTGCATTTAAGGGTTAGAATAACAGTAATGGAAAAAGGAAACAATAAACCTTAGAAGAAAAAGCTTCTTCAGGAGGGTATATTGATAATGAAAATTGTAGAATTAAAAGCTATGGAGGGTGCCAATTATTATAGTAGGAAGCCAGTCATAAGGGCAGTGATTGACATATCAGACTGGAAGGGGAAAATGACAAAAGATATAAAAGGTTTTAACGAAAAGCTTCTTCAACTTATTCCGACGTTTGAAGAACATACATGTTCTAAGGGAAGAAAGGGTGGCTTCTTGGAGAGGCTTGAAGAGGGTACTTTCCCAGGGCATGTCTTGGAACACACGGCGATTGAACTCTTAAATCTTTCAGGACAAAATATTCGTTATGGAAAGACAAGCTTATGGAATAAGAAAAAATGTGAATATGAGGTAGTAATTGAATATGTCTGTCGGGAAGCTGGTTTGGAAGCAATTAGGCAGGCTTGTGAAATATTAAATAGAATAAATGCTAGAAAATTTATAGATGTTACGAAGAGTGTTGAGATAATAAAAAAATTAATTACAAAAACAAGTCCAGGACCATCAACAGGGGCAATTGTAAAGGCGTGTTTAAAAAAGGGAATACCAGTACAAAAAATTGATGGAAGTATTTATCAATTGGGTCTTGGCTGTTTTCAGAAAAAAATTCAAGCTGCAATGACGGATGCAACATCATGTATTGGGGTAGATATTGCGGGGGACAAGGAAGTTACACGGCTTATTTTGTCTAGGGCGTCAATTCCTGTGCCTAGGGGAAAGGTTGTAGATACAGAAGAAGAAATTATTAGAGCATTTAATAGTTTGGGAAGAAATGTTGTTATTAAGCCCTGTAATGGCAATCAGGGAAAAGGAGTTTCAGTTAAGCTAAAAGAAGAAAATGAGGTTCTAGCAGCATTTCGCCTAGCAGAAACATATGATAAAGATGTTGTAATTGAAGAGTATGTGGAAGGTAGTAGTTATCGATTGTTAGTAATTGATAATAAAGTGGTTGCTGCAGCTAAAAGAATTCCACCTTACGTGACTGGAAATGGAAAATTGAATATTAGACAGTTGGTTGGAAAAGAAAATCGTAATCTATTAAGAGGAGAGCAACACGAAAAATTTCTAACTAAAATTCTCCTTGACCCAGTTGCACTTTTGAATTTAGCTAGGAAAGGAATAAACTTAGACTATGTACCTTCAAAAGGTGAAAAAGTATATATTAGAGAGAGTGCCAATCTAAGCAATGGAGGAAAAGCAGAGGATGTGACAGATCAGGTTCACCCTGATAATATTGAGCTAGCTGTATATGCGGCAAAGATTTTGGGATTGGATATAGCTGGAATAGATTTGGTTTTAGAGGATATCGGTTATTCGTTTAAGCAACAAAATGGTAAGGTTATTGAAGTAAATGCTTCCCCTGGTCTGAGAATGCATTTGATGCCTAGCAGAGGAATAAGAAGAGATATTGGAGAAAATATAGTCGAAAAACTATTTCCTGATGGAAAAGCAAGAATTCCCATTATTTCAGTTACTGGTACAAATGGAAAAACAACTGTTGTAAGGATACTGAACAAACTTTTGAGAAACAAAAAACTCCTGGTTGGTATGACAGCCTCTGATGGAATATATATTAATGGAAAAATATTGACTGCAGGAGATATGACAGGACCATTTAGTGCAAGAGTAGTTCTGGGTCATCCGGATGTACAAGTAGCAGTATTGGAAACAGCTCGGGGGGGTATTCTGCGTGGAGGGCTGGGATATGATTATGCGGATGTAGCTGTGGTTACTAATGTTGAAGAGGATCATATAGGGCAGGATGGAATAGAAAGTATTGAAGAAATGGCAAATTTAAAAAGTTTGATTGCGGAGACTGTAAAAAAACATAGCTATGTTATTTTAAATGCAGATAATATACATACAGCTGAAATGGCTTTTCATAGTCGTGGAAGAGTTATTTTTTTTACTATACATAGTAAAAATAGGTTGGTATGTAAACATTTGTGTCTAGGTGGGACAGCGGTAATAGTTGAGGATAACATAATAAAATTGTTTTGTGGTGCGGAGGGTTTTGATATTTGTTCTCTAGCAAAGGTGCCTATTGCTTGGGGCGGAAAAGCTCAGCATAATATTCAAAATATACTTGCTGCAGTTGGAGCTAGTTGGGCTTTGGGTTTTAAATGTGAAGAAATAGCTGAAAATATATGTGGTTTTGGTATGAATTTTGATGATAATAGAGGAAGGCTTGAATATTATGAATATAATGGGGTGAAAGTATTTTTGGATTATGGCCATAATTCAGTAGGGGTAAGAGAAGTAGCAAATACTATCAGTAAAATAAAACATAGGAAATTGATAGGTTGTATTGGATTACCTGGAGATCGAACAGATAAAGCAGTTAGAGCTCTTGCCAAAGAGGCATCAAAAGTATTTAATAGGTTGTTTATTAAGGAAGATATGGATTTGAGAGGAAGAAATAAAGGTGAGATAGCACAAATTATTTATGATGAAGCTGTAAAACAAGGTATGGATACTAAAAGACTAAGTATTGTTTTGGATGAAAAGGAAGCTTTTGAAAAAGCATTAGAAGAATGCAAACGAGGAGACATTTTAGTGGTATTTTTTGAAAAATTACAGCCTTTGGTTGAATTACTTAATAAAAAAATTGCTGAGAATGGCTTAAATAATAATATTTCGCTGGAAGTTAAATAGATTAATAGGATATAATAAAGGAAATGTAAGCTATATTGTTCTAGAAGGTGAGCGCATTGGTTAAAAAAGAAGTAGTTTTGTATGCCCCAGCTAAGATTAATCTTGCTTTGGCTATAACTGGACGAAGAAAAGATGGTTTTCATGAATTGCAGACAATTTTTCAGTCAGTTTCGCTATATGATTTTGTTAGAGTTGAAGTGACTAATGAAGAAGGCATAACATGTGTTTGCGGTGCATTGAGTGGGGAAAAAAATCTTGCCTTTAGGGCTGCAAAAATTTTCTTAGAAGAACTTGGCAAAAAAACAAAAAACACTTTTAACTTTGGGATAAAAATAACAATACACAAAAGAATTCCGCTTCAAGCTGGACTTGCCGGAGGAAGTAGTGATGCTGCCACGGTCTTTAGGGCGCTTAATATTATTTATGATAGACCATTTACTAAATGGGAATTACTTGCGTGTGCCAAAAAATGTGGCTCGGATACAGCTTATTGTTTGTTTGGAGGGACATATTGGGGGGAAGGGACTGGTGTTATTTTGTCTGAACTGCCTGCTGTTCCTCAAATGAATATAATTATAGTAAAACCTGAAGAAGGTATGGAGACAGGGGAAGCATATAGATTGTTTGATGAATTTGGAAAATTTTCGGAGCTGAATAAAGAACAGTGGGAAGAGGTATTGAAAGAGAAGAGTGTTCGAAAGTTAGGTTCTTTATTGGTAAATGTCTTGGAACCTGTTTCAATACAAATTGTTCCTAAAATAGGAAAAATTAAAAATATATTACTTGAAGAAGGTTGTTATGGCGGATTAATGTCAGGAAGCGGGTCATCAGTTTTTGGCATTCTTCCAAAAGAAAATAATGGTTTAAAAATAATGGGCCGTTTAAAAAAAGAGGGGTTTAATAATTTGTGGCTAGTTAAATCAATTGGTGGCAATATAATTTAAGAGTGAAGGAGATAACTGAAATGGAAAGACGTTTAGTTCCTGTAAAACTTGATAGCTATAAACCACTTCGTGAAATTGTGTTAGAAGCCTTGCGAGAGGCAATCATAAGTGGAGTTCTTGAACCAGGTGGAAGGTTGATGGAGATACAACTTGCTGAAGAAATGGGGGTAAGCCGTACTCCAGTCAGAGAAGCAATTCGAAAACTGGAACTTGAAGGATTTATTGTAATGATTCCTAGAAAAGGAGCTTATGTTGCTGGGGTATCTCATAAGGATGTGAAAGATGTTTTTGAAATCAGGGCAACTTTAGAAGCTTTGGCAGCAGGACTAGCTGCTCAAAAAGTAACTGAGGAAGAAATCGATCAGATGGAAAGGGCACTTTACTATGAAAAGGAACCTGAAACGGTTGAAGAAATGGTTGAATCTGATACGGATTTTCATGCCTTGTTGTATAAGGCTAGTCGGAATGAGAGGTTAATCCAGATTCTTGCTAATTTAAGAGAACAAATTCAGAGATTTAGAACCACATCACTTGCTGTTCCAGGTCGGGCCAAAGATGCGATTCAAGAGCATAGGGAACTGGTTGATGCTATAGCTAGGCATGATGGGGAGGAAGCTCAAAATCTTGCTAGAACGCATATAGAAACTGCAGCAAACATTATGTTTGAAGCTATGAGCGATAATAATGAAAAAGAAAAATAAAGGGATAGAGAGATAGGGTATGAAGAAAACAGAAAGAATTGTAGCAATAACGGAAATACTGTTATCTCGACCTAATGAGTTAATAGCCTTGAACTATTTTGGAGAAAAATTTAGTGCTGCGAAATCCACTATTAGCGAGGATTTAGTTGCAGTTAGAGATAACTTGAGGTATTCAGGGAGAGGTTTTCTGGAAACAATATCTGGAGCTGCAGGTGGGGTGAAATTCTTGCCGGGTATAAATAAAGATGAGTCGGTAGCTTTTTTAGATAAGCTGGCTGAAAAATTTAGTTTATGTCAAAGGCTACTACCAGGTGGCTTTTTATATATGACTGATATACTATTTAATCCCGAATTTGTTCGACCTCTGGGACTTATTTTTGCAGAAGAATTTCGTTCCAAAAAACCAGAAACTATTGTTACTATTGAGACTAAAGGTATTCCACTTGCTTTGATGACAGCGGATGCGTTAGGAATTCCTTCCGTAGTAATCCGTCATGGAAATAAAGTGACTGAAGGGTCTTCTGTTAGTATTAATTATATTTCAGGGTCATCCAAAAGAATCCAGACTATGTCATTGAATCGAAGAGCTCTCGAAAAAGGCAGGAAAGTATTAATAATAGATGATTATATGAAAGCTGGAGGCACAGCTAAAGGTATTATAAGTTTAATGGAAGAATTTGAGGCTGAGGTTGTAGGTCTTGGAATCTTGATGGAAGAGGCAATTTCAGATAGAGATAGACTTGTAGATAATTATAAGGCACTACTTCAATTACAAGAAATTGATTATGTATTAGGAAAAGCAATTATCAAAGCGTTGAAATAGTAAATATTTACAAAAAAAATATGTATATTTTGAATTTTTAGAAGGAATTTCTCTCTATATATAGAATGAAATAAGTGAGTTTTAGTACAAAACGGAAGGTAGTGATTGATAATGGAAATTACAGATATCAGATTAAGAAGAATAAATGTCGAGGGTAAGATGAAAGCTGTAGTTTCAGTAACATTTGATAATGAATTTGTAGTTCACGATGTTAAAGTTGTTGAAGGAACAAACGGATTATTTGTAGCAATGCCTAGCAGAAAAACGTCCGAAGGCGATTTTCGAGATATAGCCCATCCGATTTCATCTGCAGCAAGGGAAAAAATTCAGTCAAGAGTTTTAGTGGAATTTGAAAAAACTTGCCTCTAATATGCGGCATGAAAACAAATCATACATTTATTGATGTAATAGTATAAAGTAGTATAGACGTTTTCTTTTACAGATAGGACATAGGATAAGATTGTATCCGGTGTCCTCTTTTATTGAAAAATAATAATTTTTTCACTTGTGGATAATTCAAATAGGTTGCAATTAAACAGTAGCTTGTTATAGTATAGTAATGTTGATATTTAATATGTAATCAATAATCTAAAAAAATTGATAGAGTGTCATGCTCCAGTTAAAGATGAATAGGATATTTTACTAGAAAAACCAAATAATAAATAGTAAAATACTGTTTGTATATTTTACATATTAAAAATAAATGATTTTTAGTTTGGGGGAAAATTCATGTCTGATTTTGCAGCTGTAATATTGGCCGCAGGTAAAGGAACTAGGATGAAGTCCAATCTACCAAAGGTATTACATCCTATGGCAGGAAAGTCGCTTATTGATCATGTCCTAGATAAGACTCTGGAGCTTGGAATTGAGAAGGTGTATACTATTCTCGGACACGAGCGAGAAATAATAGAACAGCATATAAAA
>JBAYAL010000014.1:0-10890 GCA_041669825.1 Eubacteriales bacterium
AGTATACTAGCATTATTATTTTAGGAGTTTTTATTATGGATCGTTTAAGTACAGTTTTTGACTCAACATTAAAAGCAGTAGAAGACGGAAAAGAAGAAATATTTAAGATTTCCGAGACAACTCGTAATGAAACTCAAAGGTTAGTAAAAGAGTTAGAATTTTTGCTTTTGGAAATTACTGAAACTATTAAGCTTGTTGATAGACAAGAAAAAAAAGAAAAAAGTTTACGTTATCAGTTGATGGAAGTAAGTAAAAATTATAACAAATATTCTGAAAGACAAATGATGGATAAATATACCGAAGCAAAAGATGCTCAAGTGGAATTGCAACTATTACAAGCAAAAGAATTACAACTTCGTAATAGAAGAGATGAAATAGAACGAACACTTAAAAATTTGGACATAACTGTTCAGCGAGCAGAGAATTTAATGAACCAGGTTACTCTCGCTATTTGTTTGTTAAAAGAGGGTATCACGGAAATTTCCAATTTGTATAATAGTGATCAAAGAAAGGAAATTGGTTTTAGAATTATAAAGGCCCAGGAAGAAGAACGTAGAAGAGTAGCGCGGGAAATTCATGATGGTCCGGCTCAAAGTATGGCAAATATTGTTTTAAGGCTTGAAATAGCTGAGAAACTTATGGATATAGATTTTGAAAAAGTAAGAAAAGAACTAGTTGATTTGAAGTATCTAGTTAGAAATAATTTACAGGATATCAGAAGAATAATCTTTGATTTAAGGCCTATAGCTATTACCGATTTTGGTATTGTTGAAACTATAAAGAATTATATAGAAAATTACGAAAAAACTTATGATATTCAAACTCAGTTAACTGTTATGGGAACTGAAGTTAAGCTTAATCCTTCTATAGAAGTAGCTTTATTTAGGATTGTTCAAGAAGGAATGACGAATATTGCTAAGCATGCTGAATCTCCCAGTTGTAAAGTTATTTTGCGTTTTTCAGACGCTTGGATAAATGCTAGGATAATTGATTGTGGAAATGGTTTTAAAACTGATGGAGTTCTTGATAATAGTGGGGAACACTTTGGATTGGTTGGGATAAAAGAACGTTTAGAAATGTATTCAGGGCGTTTTTCTATTAAGTCTACGTTAGGGAAGGGAACTATCTTTGAATTTGGAATTCCTTATAGCAACGAAGGGGGTAAAAATGAGTGATTAAAATTGTAATAGCGGATGATCATCCGTTGCTTAGAGAGGGTTTAAGAAGAATACTTGAATTCGAAGAGGATTTTCAAGTAGTAGCTGAAGTAGGAGATGGACAAGGGGCTATTAATATTGCTAGGAGTACAGCTCTAGATATTATGCTTATGGATTTAAACATGCCAAGTGTAAATGGCTTAGAGGCTTGTAGAGTAATAAGAAGAGAACATCCTGAAATAGGTCTTATAGTTTTAACAGTAGATGATTCAGATGAAAAAGTTTTTCAAGTGTTACAATTGGGGGTGGCAGGTTATTTGTTAAAGGATGTTATTCCAAAAACACTTGTAGAATCAATAAGGAAAGTAAAGTCAGGGGAACCAATTTTGTCTCCTGCAGTAACAGGTAAACTATTAGATCAACTTACAAATTCTTCAATGCCTAAGAGCAATTTTGGCTTAAGTCATCGAGAGATGGAAATACTTGAATATGTTGCAAAAGGATCTTCTAATAAAGAAATTGGATTAGCCTTATTTATAAGTGAAAAAACTGTAAAGAATCATCTCTCTAATATTTTTAGAAAACTGGAAGTTGAAGATCGTACCCAAGCAGCACTTAAAGCTGTTAAGATGAAATTGGTAAAATTAGAATAGCGGAAAAATTGTAGCTATGTATGATTAATTTAAGGGGGAGAAAAAACATGAAAATTACATTTTTAGGAGCGTCAGGGTTTGTGACTGGTTCATCTTATCTATTGGAAATTAATGATTTCCGACTACTTATTGATTGTGGCTTATTTCAAGGTTCGAAAATAATCAAAGAATTGAATTATGGAGAATTTTCATATGATCCAACTAATATAGATGCTGTTATATTAACGCATGCTCATATTGACCATTCTGGGTTAATTCCTAAATTAATAAAGAAGGGTTATAATGGAAATATTTATGCTACACCAGAGACGATTGATTTAGACACAGTAATGCTTCCTGATAGCGGACATATCCAAGAAATGGAAATTGAAAGGAAGAATAGAAAGAGAACAAGGGCTGGTCTGCCAGAGTTGACTCCAATATATACTGCAGAAAATGCACTTGCAGCTATAGATGCTTTTGTTCCTGTTAAATATAATAAAAATGTTTCACTATCTCCTGATATTAACTTTGAATTTATTGATGCAGGGCATATTTTGGGATCTGCTCATGTTATTTTAAATATTAAAGAGGGAGATATTTGGAAAAAAATTGTTTTTTCAGGGGATATAGGTACGATGGGACAACCATATATTGAAGATCCTAAAAAAATTACAGATGCAGATATCATTGTAATGGAAAATACTTATGGTAATAGAAAACATATAGATAAATCTAATCGTTTAGAGATCTTGGCAGGATTGATTAATTCTGCAGTTGCTTTAGGTGGAAATATTATAATTCCTGCTTTTGCTATAGAAAGAACCCAAGATATTCTTTATTACTTGGGGGAATTACAAAATTCGAAAGCAATCCCTACGTTGCCTATTTATGTGGATAGCCCTTTAGCAGTTGCAGCAACGAAGATATTTCAAAATCACCCTGAAAATTTTGATAAAGAGACAATCGAACTTATTAGCACTGGGAAAAATCCTTTATCAATGAAAAATCTTAATTTTAGTATTACTACAGAAGATTCAATAAAATTAAATGAAATTGCAGATGGAGCTATAATTATTTCTGCTAGTGGTATGGCAGATGCAGGAAGAATCAAGCATCATTTGAAACATAATTTGTGGAAGAGAAATGCAACTGTACTATTTGTTGGTTATCAGGCAGAGGGCACTTTAGGTAGAAGGTTAATTGAAGGTGCTGAAGAGGTTACTATTCATGGAGAAAAGATTGCAGTTCATGCCCAAATAAAAGAACTCTCAGGGTTTTCAGCCCATGCAGATCAGAGTGAGCTTCTTAGTTGGTTATTAATTACTGGGAGTAAAAGTGAAAACGTTGTATTAGTACATGGTGAAACTAGTTCCTTAAATGATTTTTCAGAGCTGGTTCGCGAAAAAATGGGGAAAAATACAATTATCCCTGAACTGGGAGAAAATATTGAATTTAAAAATAATGGTGAAGTAATAAGAAATAAACCTGAAAAACCATGGCTGGAAGTTATAGAAGAAAATCTAGAGAAAAAATCAGAAGTATATCAAGGAAAATATATTATTAGTGAGAAGGATAGCAAAAACAAAAAGGTATCAATTTCTCAAGTTAATCGTTCCTATAACATGATGACTAGAAACATTCAGTCTATTATGGATAAGGCGAAAAAAGAAAAGAATTATGATAAAATGATTGCCACTTTTGATTCAATATCTAAAATGTTGGAAGAATTAAAAAAATAGCAATTATTTATATCCAGGCATATTCAGATGTTTGACGTTTTATTCCAGCAAGAAATCGCATCATCTCCTCCCGCCTTTTAATAGCTATTCGCCTTCCGGTTTTTGTATATACTTTCTTGGGAAGGGCATCGGCAAAGGTTTGTATTCTTAAGATAGCGTCTTCGGGGGTACTTAGCAATTCATCTTGTCCAACAAGGCTTAGTATTTTCATAAGCCCTACATTTCCTAAATTATCAAGAATATTGGCATCCCTTAAATATACTGCCTCATCTTTTTTCCCGGGTTCCGAATAATACATGTGAAATTCAATTGCTTCCAAAACTATAGGAATTTTTTGGTTAGAAAATGAGTACTTTTTCAGGATGTTTTGGGCTATTCCTTTTGATCTTAAAGCGTGATCAACATTTGCTAATGCATAAACAGGATATTTACCAGTATCATGGAGCATTGCAGAAACATAAAGAATTTCTTCGTCAAGGGTTAAATGTTGGGAAAGATCTTTTGCCAAGTGGTATACTCTTTGGCAGTGTTTCCATCCCAGAGCTGGGTGAGCGCCTGATTGGGTAACTATATTTAGAAGTTCTTGTCTCAATTCCATTATATTTCACCACCTTGCTATGAAGATACGGCATGTAAACGTTTAAATCCTTCAATTATTTTATAAAAATTATCGCAAAATTATTATTTATTGATTCATTATCTGTTCAAATATGATTATTTAATATAATATTATAACTAAATACCTTTTAAATTTACGAGTTTACAGAGTTTGAGGTGATTTTTATGAATAACAAAAACATGTATGAGGGCTTTACTCAAGCTCTTTTCTTTTCTGGTTCAGTTGCCATTCCTAAATTATTATTGAATAATTATGCGGAAATTGGATTAAATAATAATGAAATGATTCTAATAATATATTTACTAAGTGAAGATTGCTCAAAAGGTATACCTTTTGAACAGATAAGAATGATTGCGGGAAAGATGAATATGTCTGCAAAAGAGATTCAAAGCATGATAGAGAGTTTTGAAAATAGAGGTCTTTTACAAATTGAGGTGATACAGAAAAGTGGTTTAAATGATCAATTGCTAAAATATTATTTTAATGGATTGATTGATCAACTATTTGAGATTTGGGGTATTAATCACTATCGACAGATGGAGGCTGAATCAGCAAATATCGAAAAAAATACAAATGAGTCTATGCAAAATGATGAAAACCTAATAAAAAAAATTGCAGAAATATTTGAAAATGAATTAGGACGTCCTATAACAGGTTTCGAATTTGAACATATTGAAAAGTGGCTTATGGCGAATTACTCTGAGGAGCTTATTATTGAAGCCTTGAGAAGAGGAGTTAGTGCGGGAGTACGAAGTTTTAGATATTTGGATTCCATATTAAGAGAATGGGAAAAGAAAGGGATAAAAACTAAACTTGAAGTAGAAGTGGAAGATGTTAACTTTCAATCCAGACATCAAAAAAAAGGAAAAAGCACAACAGAAAATGTAAGAGCTAAAGAAGAGTTAAAGAACAAATATAACAATATATATTTATAGGGACTTTTTAACTCTAATTATGGTTTTCACAGTGTTAAAATATGTCTGCGTAATAGATTTCAATTTTTTAAGGGGTTGGTAGGGATGAAAAGTGCTGGAGATATCCTTAAACAAAATAAATTGAAAGAGTCTAAGAACAACAATAATCCTGTTGAATATGGAAAAAAATACGAGTGCCCATTATGCCAGGATAGGGGAATAATAATAGAAGGTGACTCTGCGGTACCTTGTACTTGTATGCAGAAGAAAAAAGTTAAAAATACTTTCAAATATGCCCGTCTTTCTAAAGAACTGTTAAAATGCCGGTTTGAAAAATTCAGTTCTGATTATTATCTATTACCAGGAGGAAAGGATAATAATCATCAACTAAATGCTCAAAAAGCCTATAATGCTGCCCTTGATTTTGTAAAAAGGGTGAAAAATAATAGTAACGAGATTGGTTTGCTTATATCAGGTCCAGTTGGTTCTGGGAAAACATTTTTGGCTGCATGTATTGCTAATGAGCTACTTGAAAAAGAATATAAATTATTGTTTTTGATTGTGCCTGACTTGTTGGATGAACTAAAAGCAACGTTCAATAAAGAAAATAGCTCTGAATTTGATTTATTAGATATAGCAAGAAATGTACCAATATTAATTTTAGATGATCTTGGTGCTCATAATTATACAGAGTGGACAAAAAACAGGATTTATTCTATCCTGAATTATCGAATGAATGAACAGCTTCCCACAGTAATTACTACTAATCTGAGTTTTGAAGAAATAGAATATTTTCTAGGTGAAAGAACATGTTCTAGATTGCTACAAATGTGCCGTGTATTTCGTTTATCTGTCCCAAAAGATATAAGAATGCAAAACTATGAAAAAAGAGAAGGATTAAGACCATAATTGCAATTTTTGAATTTTACTAAAATCCAAATCAAAATTAAATTTTAAATTGGATTTTGAATCAGAATGTCCTTGAGGTATGTAGCCATATTAAAACAACGTGAATTAATCTTAAAAAAAAAATAAAATATCAAAAAAGTATGCATGTCCTGAGAAGATATGCATATTTTTTTATAAGAAAGATATATGGAGGTTTTAAATATGGCTAAATTTATAACGTTAAAAAGGAAGTATGTATGGTCAGGTGCATTAATAGCTTTTATTGTGTTAGCAAGTGTTGTGAGTGCAAATGTTTTAAAAAGTGCAGATGTAAGTACAGCAGGAGAAGAAATACTACCTCAAATTGTTATTACTGGAATTGAATTTACTCCTAAAATAGTGATAAGGGATGTTGAATATGAAGGTGAAGCATATAAAGGATTACAGATAGTTCCAGCTACTAATTATGAAATATCTGCAGTATTACGAAATCAGACTACTGATACAGTTAAAAATGTTCCAATAAAATTAAGTATTTGCTTAGCCGAGGATAGTGGTCAAATTATCAATAAAGCTGGAACTATTCCATCCTTGGAACCAGGTGCAACTGCTAAAATATCTTTTGAAAACATTGATGCTCTGGGGGATTCTGAAGGCAAAAAACTTGCGGTTGGTATACATGAGATGACAATAAGTATTGAAGCAAATCCAGAAGGGGGAATAACCCAAAATACCCAGGCTAAATTAACTTATGTTGTTGATTCAAAGCTAAAGTAGCTGAAATAAGTATAATAAATAAAAATGGTGTTTCTAACAAAAGATAAAACTGGTACAATTAGTATTGGTTTTATCTTTTATTAGATAATTGAATATATAAAAATAATTTTAAAAAGTTAGGGATAATAATGAAAAGAGCATTAATAGTATATAGAGAAAAAGATATTCAGGAATTAAAGCCTATTCTACCTTTAGCAAATTATCAGGTATTAGCAAAAACAGAAAATGGAATTGATGGATTGAAGCTGGCGCAAAGGCTTGAACCTGATTTAATTATTACTGGATGGGATATTAAAGGACTAGCTCCCTATGATTTTCTTCAAAATATTGTTGATTCGCGCATTTGTCCTGTTTTATTGATATTAGATCAAAAAGATCAGCATAATCTTAGTTCTGCCTTAAAAACTAATGTTCAGAGTATAATTTGTGTTCCTATCAGGGCGGTAGATATTGTAACTGGAATAATTCAAGCTGAGTATCGCTTTCTGAATGAAAGAGAAAATGCAGATCAAATTAGAAAATTAAATGATGAAATTAAAACTAGGAAAATTTTATTTCAAGCCATATTAATGATGATTCCAATGGGATATGATGAAGAAAAGGCCTATGCTGCGATAAGAAAAAAGGCTATGTCAACGAGAAAAACAATCCGATCAGTAGCTATTGATGTTATTAAAGGTGCGGAGATTTAAATATGAAGAAAATAATATGTTTTCTTTTTTCTTTTATATTAATTAATTTTGTAGTATCCTCGATTTTATGCGTATTAGTAATTTATTCAGGAGGATTTTCATATTTAAGAACTTTTATAGTAGGAACTATTGCTACGTCTAGACATCCTCAAATTATAGAATATTTTTTGTCCAGTCAAGAAATAAAGGAGATTTTAAATTCATCAGAAAGATTTGTGCAAATAGAACCAGTTATCAGGAGAAAACAAAATATATATAATGATACTTACAATAATATTACAATTGAAAATATAGAAGGAAAAACTTTTAAGGGTAATGTAATGCAGGTCGGGAACCCTTTAAATATTAGACTGGCAGTAACAAAAGATATTGGTACCTCTGGACAAAGACTTATCGACCTTGTAGAAGAAAATGGTGCAATTGCAGGGATTAATGCAGGTGGATTTTATGATCCCAATGCTCAGGGAAATGGCGCATTTCCCGATGGAATTACAATTCAAAATGGGAAAATTGTTTACAGTAATGTTGAGGATTCCCTAACAAGCCTTATAGCTTTTGATGAAAATGGGAGACTAATTTTAAAATGCTTTGACAGCAATAAGATTGATTTAGACAATATACGCGATGCAGTAACCTTTTATCCCTATTTAATAGTTGATGGTAAACCATTAATAGAAGGAGATGGGGGTTGGGGATTAGCACCTCGTACCGGAATTGGGCAAAAAGCAGATGGAACAGTAGTTTTTGTAGTTATTGATGGTAGACAACCGGGGTGGAGTATGGGTGCAACCCTGAGGGATTTGATGAATGTATTTTTGGAATACGGGGTTACTAATGCAGCAAATTTGGATGGTGGTTCTTCCACAGAAATGGTGTATCAAGGGCAAATAGTAAATAATTTATGGAGCATTTTTGGGGAACGTTATATTCCTACTGCCTTTATTGTTTTACCTGAGCAATTAGATTGAGAGTTAAAATGATAAAAAAAAGAAAATTTAGTTTATTGCTGATGTTTTTATGTGTACTATTTGTTCAGTTAGTTATTGTTGTATTTTTTAATAATTATGCTGAGAATATTCTAAGTCCTTCTTTACAATATGATAAACAGTATGTATGTGAAAACACTTATATAAATGAGCCGGAAAATTTATCATTATCATATAATAATAGGTTTTTGGCCTATATAAATGAGGGTTCTCTTGTTGTTATTGACTTAATTAATAATAACCCAGTTCTTATTAGTAATAAAAAGTTTGAAAACATTCCAGAAAATTATAAAATATTAAATTTCAAATGGTTGCCGGATCGCAATATTTTACTATACTTTTGTTCCGTTAAAATTGATAATGATAATTTTATAATCTTGTGTACCCTGGAGTTAATTGAAACAGGCGAAAAAGTAACCGTAAACAATGTGTTAGAAAGGGAATATAGTGTGCCTGATGAAGGTTATGATATAGAAAAAATTCAAGTTTCCACTTATACAAACGTGATATATTATTTATCGGCCCATAATAATAAAAAGGAACTTAATAAAATAGATCTGATGAAAAACATTAATAAAATTAATTATAATGATGAAAATATTATTGATTTTTTTGTATCTAATAAATCTGGCACTGCTTACGTAAATAGTAATATTAAAAAAGAGAACCATATATATGAACTTATGGGAAACAACAAAAATTTGATATTAGAGGATGATAGCATATCTTTATTGGGGTGTATAAATTCCAAGGTGTTTTTGGGAAAGATTGATAATAATTTATTGAATGAAGTATCATATTTTAAAGAAGATGACAAGGAAGTAAAGATTAATGTATGGAAGGGAAAAATAGCCGCAAATGGCTTGGAAACATTTATCTCTGATAATGAAAGAATGTTTTTCATGACTAAAGATAAGATAACAATGATTGATTCGTTAGGTAATCAAAAAATAATAAAAAATAATATCATAAATAAGGATAAAAACATCGTCATAGCCAATAACGGAAACATTTATTTGATAATAGATAAATATAATGGGCAATTAAAATATACTTGGAAGAAAATTCAGCTTCCTGAGGTAGCAAATTAAATTAATAAATCTCTTCAAAATATCTATTTGTGATCTAAAGGCTGGTAAGCAAGTCACAAATCTCACAAGTAAATAATAGGTGAAAATAGACAACTACTGGTTCAGAAGAACCAGTAGTTGTCAGTGCCTAGTAACTACATATTCTGGAGCTGTTTTTCCATAGAATCAAGCAGGATTTTCATTTCCTCAATTTTGTCTAACAATTCCTTAATATTTGGTTGTTCATTATTATCTGAAGCTATTTCGTCATCTGAAGCTATTTCCTCATCGGAAATTATTTCATTTGTTTGAACGTTAGTGGCTGGTTTATTTTTGTAGTTTTCTCCAAATATTTGTATTAAGGTGGCATCAAGAGTTTCAGCCATTACTAGTTTTTCTTTATAAGCTACAATTACTCTTCGTAGCTCTGGTAGACTACCTTCTTTATCTGATTGCAAATATACAGGTTCAACATAAAGAAAATTTCCATCTATCGGAATAACTAATAGATTACCTCTAATAACACTTGAACCATTTTGATCCCAGAGTGTTAATTGACGAGATATTTCCGGGTCTTGATCTATCTTTGATTCAATTTGAAGAGGACCGTCTACTTCAATGTTATTGGGTAGTGAGTATAGTATTAGTTGTCCATAGTTGTCCCCATCCATTCTGGCGGCTAGCCAAGCAATCATATTGTTTCGGGAATTAGATTGACTGGAAGCTGGTGTAAATGGAATCATTAAAATAAATTCTGCATTGTCTTCTCCAGGAAGTTTCATAATTGTATAGTATGGCTTTACTTGTTGGGGTGTGGAATCGTATAACTCTTTGCTAATACTCCAAACATCTTCTTTATTATAAAAAACTCTAGGATTTTGCATATGGAAGGTGTTAAGCATTTCGCTTTGGATTGAAAAAAGTGTTTCTGGATAACGAAGATGTGATTTTAAGGAATTAGGTAGTTCTGATATGTCTTTAAAAATACCAGGAAATATTTTACTGTAAGTTTGGATGATAGGATCATTAGGGTCACTTATATAATAATCTACTGTTCCATCGTAGGCGTCGATTACTATTTTTACAGAATTTCTGATATAATTACAATTTTGATTACTGATATAATCATAATCTTGATTGCTGAAAACATTTGAATATGGTAAGGTGCTTGCAGTAGTATAGCTGTCAATAATCCATTTTAGTTTTCCATTATCAATAACACAATAAGGGTCTTTGTCAAATTTTAAAAAAGGAGTAAGCTTTTTAACCCTTTCTAAAATATTTCTATTTAAAAGTATTTTGCTTTTAGGAGTTATTTCGCTTGATAAAAAGAAACTAGGAGTGGCTTGACTAAAAGATAACATAAGGCGATTGAACATAGTAAACGGGATTCCTGTTTTTCCAGCATAACTA
>JBAYAL010000015.1:0-10588 GCA_041669825.1 Eubacteriales bacterium
ACGCTTTAGCGTCTGCACTCGTTTTACGCAAATTACGCTTAACATGCTCTCTCTGCAATAGCGCTTTTCTACTTTTTACACTAAAATTAGATAGAGTCTATAGGGCTTAATATGAAGGCAGCTGAAAGTAAAGCTGTTAGAAAACTGGATGGATTATGGATAAGAATAATAAAAATATAGATCAAAAGAAAATAAATCAGGAAATTGAAAATATCAATAATTTAGAATCAAGGTATTCTGCGACAATCGGTTATATTAAAAACCTTACACGTTTTGGCATGAATCTTGGACTGAAACGGATAGAAAGCCTTCTTTCCAAAATGGGTAATCCTGAGCGTGAACTAAAAATAATTCATGTAGCAGGTACCAACGGCAAGGGGTCTACAACAGCAATGATTGCTTCAATTCTTCAAAAGGCAGGATATTCTGCAGGCATGTTTACTTCCCCTCATTTGCATGATTATAGGGAGCGGATAAGGATTAACAGTGAATATATCTCCAAGGAAGATGTAATTAAGGGGATCGAAAGGATGAAACCTTTTATAAAGCAAATTTGTGTTGAAGGGGTGGAACATCCGACTGAATTCGAAGTTAGTACAGCTCTAGCTCTGTGGTATTTTGGAGAAAAAAAGCCTGATTATGTGATCTTGGAAGTCGGTATGGGTGGAGAGATAGATTCTACTAATGTAGTACAACCATTAATCTCTGTTCTTACGAGAATTGGTATGGATCATATGAATTATCTGGGAAATTCTTTTGAAGATATAGCCGGGGTGAAAGCGGGTATTATAAAAAGAGGAGCCCCTGTTATAACTTCTATTCAAAGGCCTATGGTTATGAAGGTTATTGAAAAAAGAGCTTCTGAAAAATCTGTAAGATGTGTAGTTGATGGCAGGGATTATTCGTATGAAGGTTCAGGTCAGCTATTAAATTATTATGGGATAAATAAGGTCTTTAAAAGTTTGTTTCTAGCACTGGTTGGTGAGCATCAGCATATGAATGCTTCTACCGCAATTGCTACTTGTGAAATGTTAGAAATAATTGATGGCTGTAAGATTAGTGAGGATGCTGTAAGAAGAGGGCTGGCAGAGGTGTTATGGCCAGGTAGGATGGAAATGATCTCTGAGAATCCTAAGATTGTTCTAGATGGTGCTCATAATGTAGATGGAATGAATGCTTTGGCAAGGGCTTTGAATTCCGAAAAAGAGGGCCTGTACAAAAGAGAAAGGCTTATATTATGTTTTGGAATGCTAGCAGATAAAGAAATTGATGTTGCAATAAAAATTCTTGCTCCGCTTGCTGATGAGATTGTTGTTACAAAACCTGATTCACCAAGGGCTGGTAATTGGAGGCACGCTGCAGAAGAGGCTGAAAAATATGTGGGCAAAGAAAATGTATTTTTGGTTGAGAATCCAGTAGAAGCAGCACAGATTTGCTTGAAAAAAATGGGAAGAAAAGATATGATGTGCGTAACTGGTTCTCTCTATATGATTTCAGTGGTGAGAGAATATTTGATAAATCGATAACTTGTTATTAAGCTAGTAAAAAAGCTTGTAAAGTAGCTTGTAAAGCATGATGCCGATGATGAGTTATTGACCTGTTGTGTTTATCTGATTAAACAGTATTTAATTAAGAAAATTAATATATGAGAGGGGAGTCAATTTTGAAAAGGAAAGTAAGTGTATTTTTTTCTGTTGCTGTAATAATTATGATAACAGTTTCGTTGAGTGGGTGCAGTAAGTATAGTGAATTTCTTCCGTATAAAGCTAAAAATCCCGCTGATTACGAAATAACCCAAAAGGTTGCCACTGAATTTATGAATGCTAATATTGCTGGGGATGTAGACAAAGCAATGAAAAACGTGTATGAAAAGGCTCAGCTTGCAACTGATGACGGTGATACTAAAGGGGCTGAGAGTATTGCGGAATTCATAAAGGTTAATAACCAAAATAATAGTATGGAAATTCTGGGAACAGAGAAAGTCAGTGAGAGTAAAATAAGGTTTACTATTGGTAATAAACTCCCACTATTTGAAATAGCTGGAATTGATATTCTAACGACGCTTGAAACTATTGAAGTGCAAGATAGTATGGTTATTAAGTGGGAAGTAAAGCAGTCATACGAATCTAAAGAAATGATTGAAAAAAAAGCACTTGGTACAATAGGTATTGAAGTTAAGGAAAATGACGGAAAAGTTGAAATCTCTAATATTTATAATGATGCGCCTGCTGATGTAGCTAACCTAAAAAGAGGAGATGTTATTCTCGCGATAAATGGGATTAAATACGAAAATATGAAATATGGTTTTGAGGAAGTTCCTTACAGATTGGTGGGAGAAGTTGGAAGTAAGGTTACTCTTACAATTATGCGAAAGGATAATACCTTTGACGTAGAGATGACAAGAATTAATGCCAAAACGATTAAAGAATAATTATCTGGGAAAATATTCTATAATAAATTAAGCCCTCATATGTTTGAATTAAGATAGGTTTCAAATATATGAGGGAGTATTTTTATGAAGAAAGTAATTAAAATAAAAGGTTATATTTTTATAATAATGGTAATAATAACAATATGTACCGTTGGTTGTTTTATTTGGCAAACTGGTGTGTTTTTTATCGAATTGGTCTCAGATCCAGTATCGCTTTCTTCAGATGTAAAGGTAGAAGCGGAAAATGAGAAAGAAGTCCTGAATCTGGATGAAATTCAATTTTTTACATGTCAGGTAGGATTATTCAAGGAAAAGGATAATGCCGATAAATTAGTGGCCTATTTGGAACAAAAAGGCCAAAAGGCTCAAATAATCCAAGACAAACTAGCTATCGTAGTGGTTGGATTTTGTTTTTCTAAAAATGATGCTGAAGAATTGGGGAGTAAGCTAAAACAGGATGGAATTGATAATGTTGTAAAAAATATGAGTTATTCAGCATCATGTTATAAAGTAGGTGGAAACGAAAAGGAAATAATTACTAATTTGTTAAAAATAGCCAATTTAATTTTAACAGATAAGGATTATCAAGAAATTATTAATAATTTGCCAGGGGGTACTGATTTCTTTTTAAAAGATAATGTGCCTGATGGATTTGAAAAATTAAGCGGAGCATTGGAAGGTCAGTTGTCTGTTTGTGAAGAGAATCAGACAGACAAGGTGGTGGGTAATTCTGATTTGCTACTACTGTATATAGAATACTCAAAATTGATACATAACTAAGATATTTGTTGAATGTTTTGAATAATAGCACTTTTAGTTTGTCTTATGGAAATATAATCAATTTTCTTCGATTAGCTCTTAATTATTTGCATTTTCATTAGGTAGTGATATAATTAACATATTATTTTTTAGTTATTTGGTGAAATGGGGGATCTTATTTTGAAAACATTAAAAATTCCTGAAGCAACAATTATACGACTTTCTGTATATTCTAGATATCTTACTGAAATTGATCGGAAAGGGATTGTTACCATATCTTCCGGTGATGTTGCCGAAGGAGTAGGAGTTAGTCCTGCTCAGGTGAGAAAAGATCTTGCCTATTTCGGAGAATTTGGAATTCGCGGGGTTGGTTACAATGTCAAGGATTTACACGGTAATATCTTAAGAATTTTGGGGCTTAGTAGTGAGTGGAGTGTTTCACTTGTGGGTATTGGAAATCTTGGTTTGGCACTTAGCACTTACCAGGGTTTTAAAGATAGAGGATTTGTTATAACCAGTATTTTTGATAATGATCCTCAAAAAATTGGTTTGAAAATAGATGGAATAGAAGTAAGGCCAATCGATGACATTGAGGATATAGTACCTAAATGCAATACCCAGATAGGTGCAATTACAGTTCCTACATCTTCTGCTCAGAGTATTGCTGACAGGCTCGTGAAAAGTGGAGTGAAAGCTATTCTTAATTTTGCACCCATTGTACTTAACGTTCCGCCTGAAGTAGAATTGCGAAATGTAGATTTGGCTGTGAATCTTGAAGTGTTGACTTTTAATCTTAGAGGAAAAATGGCGTAGACAATAAAATATTCTATAAAAGTATATATTCTATAAGATAATATAGCTGCCACCTGATTTAAGGTGGTGGTTTTTTATTGGGGGAAGACCAGATATTAAGAGAACTATTTCTCAAAGTCCTATTTTTATTGGTAAGTAAGCTTTTTTGTAATATAATTCTAATAATGGTGATATTATTATTATTTAACGTACAATTAACCATATGTTGGTTTGATAATATAGTAGTATTAAGTTATTGGAGGGTAAATGAATGTCTGAACGCAAATATATAAGTATTTACGATACAACTTTAAGAGATGGTGCACAGGGAGAGGGAGTTCATTTTTCTGTGAAGGATAAACTTGTTTATCTTCAGAAAATGATAGTAGCTGGTATTCCCTACATTGAAGCAGGGTGGCCTGGAGCAAATCCTAAGGATGAGGAATTTTTTCGACTTGCAGCAGAGGGTGGCCTTATGGAAAAAGGAGTTACCCGTATGGTTGCTTTTGGAAGTACCTGTCGTGTTGGGGAGGCACCTGAAAAAAGTGATATACTTGTTAATCTTCTTTTGTCTGGTGCACCTACTATAACTATTTTTGGAAAGACATGGAAACTTCATGTCGAGGAAGTATTAAGAACTGATGAATTGGAAAATCTCAGAATAATCAAAGAGTCTGTGCAATATCTTGTTTCTGCAGGTCGAGAAGTGTTTTTTGATGCCGAGCATTTTTTTGATGGTTGGGCAGCTGATCCTGATTTTACATTGGATTGCGTTAGTGCAGCATTAGACGGGGGTGCTAAAGGAATTATCCTCTGCGATACTAATGGAGGAACATTCCCTACAGATATAGAGCTGGGAGTAGAAGAGATTATAAAAGAGTTTTCTCCTCAGGTTGTTGGTATTCATGCCCATAATGATGGAGGACTTGCGGTTGCTAACACTTTGGCAGCTGTTAAGGCTGGTGCTAATCAGATTCAGGGATCTTGGAATGGTTTTGGAGAAAGATGCGGAAATGCCAATTTGTGTACTCTTCTTCCTTGGTTACAGTTAAAGTTTAATTATGATTTATTAGGTAAGGATGTAATGCAAAACTTGACATCAATGTCACGTTTTGTGTCTGAATTGTCCAATTATCCTTTTGATGAGAAACAGCCTTTTGTTGGCAAAAGTGCTTTTGCACATAAAGCTGGGATGCATGTCGATGCTGTATTGAAAAACAACCGCACATTTGAACACATAAAACCAGAAATGGTAGGGAACGAGAGAAGAATTCTTATTTCTGACCAAGCTGGAAAGGCAAATGTCTGCGAAAAGATGCGAAGATTAAGACCATTTATACAGAAAGATAATCCGCTAGTTGAACAGGCTATGGTGAGAATTAAAAATGCTGAGAATGAAGGGTTTCAGTTTGAAACAGCTGAAGGAAGTCTCGATTTGCTTTTGTTGGATGTTTTGGGAGAACTAAAGCAACCCTTTGATATTGAAGATTATCATGTTTGGAGCGATCCCTTAAGGGGACAACTAGATTCAGTGGCGGTGGTTAAAGTCAGGGTTGGGGACAAGTCTGTGCATATAGCAGCAGAAGGAGATGGCCCTGTACATGCCCTTGACCAGGCCTTGAGGAGGACGTTAGAAACATTCTACCCAGTGATAGAAAAAAGCGAATTAATAGACTATAAGGTGAGGGTTTTGGATGATTCACGAGGGACAGGGGCTTTTGTCAGGGTTATTGTAGAGACTAGATATGGTATGGAAAGTTGGGGAACGATAGGGGTATCTACAAACATTTTAAGAGCAAGTGCTAAGGCTTTGTTAGATGCCTTATATATTGTAATATTGAAAAGCGAGGGTAAGTTGTAAGTATTATTTTATATCAATCTTGCTAATGAATTTGTAAAATGCTAAACTATAACATGAATATGTGTCTAGCTAGGGACATCTGAGACCTAGCTTGTTGTAATTTGTTGAAGAGTGGTGATTTAATGCTCGTGCTAGCTTCTTCTTCTCCTCGTAGAAGGCAGTTGCTTGGTGAGTGGGGTTATATATTTGATATTATTCCTGCTGATGTGTCTGAAGAATTGCCTGCTGATATTTTGCCTCAAGAAGGAGTTAAAGAATTAGCAGGGAGAAAAGCACGTTATAGCTTTGAATTGTGGAAAGAAACCAAAGGAACGAATAATGATATTATCTTAGGAGCTGATACAATAGTTGTCTCCGATGGAAAGATTCTTGGAAAGCCAGATAATGAAGAGCAGGCGGCTAGAATGCTTGCAAGTTTGAGTGGTAGATCTCATCAGGTTATGACAGGAATTGCTCTTGCCTCCCAAAATGACAGTGGGGGTTGTGTAGTTGAAACGGAAATAGAAATATCAACAGTTGCTTTTAAGAAGATTAATGAGCAGGAAATTCAAAATTATATCCAAACTGGAGAATCAATGGATAAAGCAGGGGCTTATGGAATACAGGGTGAAGCGAGCAAGTTTGCTAATCTTGTAGAAGGTTCGCTAACAAATGTAATTGGGTTGCCTATGGAGCTTCTTAAAAAAAAGCTGGGTTTAAGTGGTGTTTTTCCACAATAGTTATTCTTGGAGAGCTTACTATGGATGAGCGACGTTTGAAAGGTTTTCCAGTAAATCTATTTCCTAAAAACTTATTGATTGTGCTAATGTTTTGTAAATAAAAGTATTGGAACATATAATAATAGGAAATAATAAATATGTGATTTAGAGGGAAAAAGGATAATTTGAAAAAATATAGTGATGTATTTTTTCGAAATTATAATGAATGATTAACAAAAAAATTAGAATAAAGTTCCATGAAGGGAGTATTTGAATTATGTTTTTCGCAAAAGATTTAGGGATTGATCTTGGAACAGCTAATACGCTTGTACATATGAAAGGTAAAGGTATTGTTGTTAGTGAACCGTCTGTTGTAGCAATGGATATAATAAATAATGTACCTTTGGCGGTTGGAGATAGAGCCAAGGAGATGATTGGGAGGACTCCAGGAAATATTGTTGCGATTAGGCCTTTAAAGGATGGAGTAATTTCAGATTTCAATGTTACTCAGAAGATGTTAAAATACTTTATTTCTCGTGCGTTAGGTTCACAATTTCAATTTGCCCGTCCAAGAGTAGTAATTTGTGTTCCTTCCGGAGTTACTGCAGTTGAAGAAAGAGCTGTAAAAGAAGCGGCCCTTGCTGCAGGGGCTAAAGATCCAATCATTATGGAAGAACCTATGGCAGCAGCTATTGGTGCAGGTCTCCCTGTTAGTGAACCTACGGGAAACATGATAGTGGATATTGGAGGGGGGACTACTGAAGTAGCAGTCATATCGCTTGGAGGAATTGTTACTGCTGGTTCTATAAGAGTGGCAGGTGATAGAATGGATGATTCCATTATTGCGTATATTAAAAGAAAATATAATTTAGCTGTAGGTTATCAATCTGCTGAGGAAATTAAGAAACAGATAGGCGCAGCATATATGCCTGAAAAGGGAGCTACTTTTTCAATCAAAGGAAGAGATTTATTAACTGGACTTCCAAAAAATGTTGTAATTACGTCTGAAGAAATAGTACATGCTCTTAGTGAGCCTGTTTCAGCGATAGTTGAGGCAGTTAAAGCTTGTCTGGAAAAAACGCCGCCTGAACTTGCTTCTGATATTATGGACAGAGGCATTATTATGGCAGGTGGTGGTTCGTTATTAAGGAATCTAGATAGACTGATTGCTGACGAAACTGGAATACCTGTTCATATTGCAGAAGATCCACTTTCTTGTGTAGCCCTTGGAACAGGAAAAGTTTTGGAAAATGGAGAGTACTTAAGGACGATTATTGCACTGCAGAAAAGTTAAGCACAGCGGGAGGAATAGCAGTGGGAAAAAAGCCTAATTCTACAGGCATAGCTGTTCTAGTTTTTCTAGTAGTTATTGTTGCTATTACCACTATTCGTCTGACCGGTTTGGGAAAAGAATTCCCTAATCCTGTGGGAAGCGCGATGGAAAAGGTTTTAGCTCCTGTAGAAAGCGTTATATGGAAAATGGGAGACGGTTTTAGAGGAAATATTCGAGCAATTTTCAGTTTTAATAAAGTGAAGGCTGAGAATGAAGCGTTGCAAAGCCAGGTGGATAAGCTTGTAGGGGATAACATTAAGCTGAAACAACAAGTGCTTGCTGCTCTCAGATATGATGAATTGGATGAGGGAATATTTGATAGTCCTACCCTTGATAAATATAAGCAAATGGGAGCGAGTATTATAAATCGTGATACTACGGCTTGGTATCAGACTATTACAGTAAATAAGGGCAGCAAAGATGGAGTGAAAATTAATGATCCGGTTGTTGCTTATGTCGGTTTGGTAGGTAAAGTAGTCTTAGTTGCTGAGACTACTTCTGATGTTTTGCTCATTCTTGACGGTGAGGGACAGGTTGGTGCTATTGCTAGGGACAGTCATGGACATGCGGTATTTGGAGTGTTGCATGGTACGTATCAAAGAGGTACGAGATTAGATTCTCAGGTTGCACTAGAAATGAACCTAAAACGTGAGGATGAAGTAAATATTGGGGATCTTGTTTTAACTTCCGGCCTTGGGGGAGTATACCCCAAAGAAATTCCAATTGGCGTTGTTGAAAAAACTCAGCTTGATTCAACAGGGCTGATTAAGGTTGCTTATATAAAACCAATTGTAAATTTTGATTCTCTAGAGGAAGTTTTTTTGGTTGATATGGCGGGAGGAAACTAATGCGCTATATTGTTTTATTGATTCTATTTGTAACCAGCCTTGTTTTGCCAGGAACAGTTTTTTACTATTGGTCTTGGGCAGGGATAAAGCCAGATCTTGCCATGCTTTTGATAATATATATTGCTCTGCATTATCGTCCTGCCCAGGGAGTAGCAATTGGATTTGTAACAGGTCTTTTGGTGGATATGTTTTATGGCAGAAATATAGGAATGTATACTATTGCGTTAACTGTTGTTGCATTGTTAAGCGCAGTACTTCAGAAAAGTTGGTATCGTGAAAATATTCCGCTTACAACTTTTCTTGTTTTTATTGTGACTTTAGTGGGCCAATTAGTTATCGCTTTTTTGGGTGCGATAGCAGGTCTTAATTGGTATGTTGGTGATATTGTTCAAATAGTATTGGGGGTTTCTTTCTATAATGCTTTACTTGTACCTTTGACATATCCCTTGATTCACGGGTCTTTTACATCTGGGGTACTTAAGGAACGTACAAAATATGAAAAATAAGCTTATTTTGGAGCTGATACAATAAATGGAAAATAGAGAAAGAAATAAGTATAATAGACGCTTGACCGGTTTGGGCGCAGTAGTAGTTATTGTGTTTTTAGTGTTGGGGATTAACTTGTGGAGACTACAAATAGTAAAAGCTTCATACTATATGGAAATGGCTGAAGGCAATGTTATGAAAACTGTAACAACTTCGGCTGTTAGAGGCGACATTATTGATAAAAATGGTGTGGTTCTGGTAAAAAGCATACCTAGATTTGCATTGGTTTTAGATTGGACTGATCTCCAGGCAGTGAATAAGGACTGGAGAAGTGCAGTGGAAGAATTGGCTGGTTTTATTAAACCTTACTGGCCCTATCCGAATGAGTCTAAGGAGCTTATCACTGAAGATATTTTTGTAATGATACGTAATCAGCAGTTGGAAAGTTTTAAGCCTGTTGTAGTTCTGGAAGATGTATCTGATAAATTACAGGCTGTGATAGCTGAACATAGTAATGAACTTCCAGGAGTTAGTATAGAAGCTGTACCTGAGCGTTTTTATACTAAGGGAACTCTCTTAGGGCAAGTTCTTGGTTATGTGAGGGAAATAAGTGGAGAAGAATTAGAACAGTTAAATAGTCAAAGTGGTGAAGAATCGAATAGCAATGATTATGAATATAGTGCTGGAGATCTTGTTGGCAAAATGGGAGTGGAAAAAAGCTATGATACCTGGTTAAGAGGCGTTCATGGAATAAATAAAATTGGAATAGATAGTAACGCGCGTCCAGTTGTTAAAGAGACGATTCAGGAAGCACAGCCTGGGTACACGCTTCAATTGACTATTGATAGCGGACTCCAAGCTGTGGTAGAAAACAAACTGAATTCAGTCATAGAAGATATTCAAAAAGTACATCCTAATGCTAGCGCTGGGGCTGCTGTGGTTATTGATGTAAAAACAGGAAAGATTTTGGCTATGGCTTCCAGACCGTATATGGACCCTAATGATTTAATAGGTGTAATTTCAGATGAGACAGCGGAAAAATATTTTCGTAGTGAAGATGCAGCTTCTTTTAACAGGGCCCTAACTGGACTTTATCCACCTGGTTCTACATTTAAGATGATTACTGGCATGGCAGCTTTGGAAAAAAAACTTGTTACTCCATCAGATAATTTTTATGATTCGATGTCTTCTCTTGGTCCTTATGCTATACAGCTTCAAGGTATTCAGGAATGGGGAGGAAATAATTTTGGAGCTGTAAATATCTATCGTGGCTTGGCAATGTCATCTAATATCTATTTCCAAATAATTGGGAGAAAAGTATTTGAACAAGAACCCGAATATATAAAGAAAGTGGCTAATGAATTTGGTCTTGGTGTGAAG
>JBAYAL010000016.1:0-10526 GCA_041669825.1 Eubacteriales bacterium
AACTGAAGGGTGAGCTTTCAGTTCCTTTGCATATAGGGGGTCATCATCGATGAAAGCCAAACTAGAGCATATAATGTGATTGCATTATACGGGATTTGATACTCAAAAAGAGTGCATTAACTAAATCAGCTGAATAGATGATCACATCCATAATGTGCTTTTACTAGCCTAAAAAGACTAAAAGCTGACGGTATTGCCTATCAGTAAATTGAATAGGTGGCCTCATATAATAAATATCAGTACAATAAAAATAATAATATCCCTTTTAAACACATTTTAAACCGTTCTAATTTGGCTAGAGTAAGATTATATAACCAGCTTAATTTTAGATGATTGTAGTACGTTTTAAACGATTTTATGATTTTGCATTTAAACTTTAAAACCTTTGATACATAAGGGTTTAGAGGCGTTTTTGTGTTAAAGGTATTTTAAGCTTATTTTTGGTATATTGACCCTTGAAAAACATAAAAACAGCACCCATTAAAGGTGCTGTTTTTTATTGCAGGATTATTATTATTTATTTAATAAATTTCAAAGTTCGTCTCATTCTCAGAAGCAACGTTTGAGTATTTATCAATAAGGTTAGATAGATCAGAAAAAAAATCTTTTTTATTTTCTTTCTTAATATCCTTAAGTTTAATAAATTCACTTACCATTATAGCCAAAACAAACGGTTGATCTATTTCAAAACTAGAGTTTAGGTTTTTTTGCTTGTATTTGTATAATCAATATTCCAATCACTTAACAATTTTATATAGTTAATTATAGAATTCACTACTTTAATATTTTTTTCTTTTCAACCAAACTATAAAAATGATTATTATTTAAAGTAGTAATTGCTTTTTGGAAAGCATCTGTAACAGAAAATCCTTCTAATTTAAATATAGTTCTAATTATTCCTTCCATTATAATATAGTTAATTGTTTTTCTATTCTCATTCATTATGTCGGAAAAAAGAGATTCATTTAAGTCAAAGATAATATATTGGCTTATTGATTCTTTATTTCTTTCAAATATTAAAGAATTTTTTTTTTGTTTAAAATATTTATATCAACCAGCTCTTCGTTTTGATTAATAGTTAAAATAACTTGTTCAGAAGTAATATTTAATTTTGATAATTTTACTTTTATAAACTTTAATAATGAACTTGGAATTGGAATCCTTCTGAACTCTTGATCAAATATTTGTATCCATTCCTGTTTTTTTATCTCTTCGGAGGCAGCACTTTAGCCTCTACTACAGTCAAACCATTGCTTTTACGGGTATTTTTACCGATGTTACAAGTGTATCAAATTCGGAGTCTTTCATAGCTTTTGCCAGGCTTCTCTTTTTGTTAAAATCAGAGGGAAAGAGAGGACGAAATGAGAAAAAACTACTTTGCAAAATTAGTAAATTACAGCACATGTCAAGTTATAACGCCTGTGCTATAATTTTAGCTTTTTGCTTAGGATAAAAAGCTTTAATGAACTAAATATGATGATACAAAATCATGAGTTTAGTTCATTAAAGCTTTTATTAAAAGGACCATAGCGGCTGAAGTATCAAGTTGAATTGATTTTAGCAGCTCATAAATATTTAGGGATTTAAAGAGGAAATATTATTTGGAAGTAGGGGGAGGGCCTTCTATTTTTAAGGGAAATCTAATAAATGGGAGGATTATTTATAAATAAATTGTAAGTTATATAAAGGTACTACGAAATTACAGTAGAAGCTAAATTGCTGGGGTAAAACTTCTTGTTTTTATTTTTTAAACTATAATTATCGTTTGCGCAAGGTATAAATTATTGGACAAGTTTGTATAGATAAATATGGTTCATAAATAAAGAGGTGATAAAAAATGGGTAAATTACCTAAAAAACCAGAAAAGATGGACTCTTATCTTTGGGAAAGGCTTAGTTTATCAGCTAAGATAAAGTGTAATTTTGTAATAAAACTTTATACTGAATTAGCTAAATATCAAAAAGGGGTATATATACTCACAGGCTTTGGGTTATTATTTTCTTTAATTCTGGTACTTAAATTTAATAAAATTACTGCATTACTTCTTGCAGGCGAATTTTTATCTATTTATGGCTTTTTGCTTTTAATAACAATCTTTTGTTGGGTTTGTGTATATATAACTTTTGGAGAATTAAAAAGATTAAAAGAAAAGCTTAAAAAGAATAAAGAAGAATTAACTACCATCATTAATAATAGTTTTTGTAACTGTAACAGAGAATGTGATTGTAAAGACAGTTTTATTGAATATATGTTAATTGAAGAGGATATAGAATTAGTTTAGTAGGAGGGATCCTTAATGGACTCAGCACTTTAGCCTCTACTACAGTCAACCCATTGCTTTTACGGGTATTTTTACCGATGTCACAAGTGTATCAAATTCGGAGTTTTTTATAGTTTTTGTCAGGCCTCTCTTTTTGTTAAAATCAGAGGGAAAGAGAGGACGAAATGCGCAAAAATTACTTTGTTAAATTAGTAAGTTATATAAAGAATGGCTATCACGTTGAGCGTGGCTTGAATAAACTGTCTGACAAAAGAACGAATCCAACCTACAGTACAGCGCAAGTTATTCTACCTGCGCTTTTTGGCTTTTTGCTTAGGATAAAGAGCTTTAATGAACTGAATTTGATGATAAAGAATCATGAATTTAGTAAACTGTTTCCGCGAGGAAAAAAACAGCCTTAGATTGATGCCATAAGAGATACATTAAAAGTAATCGATATAAACGAACTAAGAAAACTAAATCAACACATAGTGAAAACTGCAGTAGAGAATAAGGTTTTTGAAAAGGGAACAATCGATGGATATACGGTGGTTGCTATAGATGGAACAAAATTATTCGGAAGCAATAAGAAAAGCTGCTCTGAATGTTTGAAAATCAACAAAGGTGAAATGATTCATAGTTTCCATAGTGGCGCTGTCATGTCAACAGTGGGGATTGGTCCAAAACTGGTGATTGGTTTTGAAATGTACAAGCCAGGACAAGATTCTATTTCAAAAGATGAAGGTGAGTTGAGCTTAGGAAAACGGCTTGTCTCAAGCGTTGTGAAAGATCATAGAAAATTAACTGATGTTGTAGTTTATGATGCTCTGGCCTGTAATTCCATCTGAATAAACCACTGTAAGAACTTGGGTATTGATGCAATAGTCAGAGCGAAGAACAACTATAATAAGAGTTTGAGGCAGGCAAAAAAGATAGTAAATAAGACAGAGGTAGTGGAGGTATGGGAGAAGGAAAAGGGATTTGAGAAAGTTGAAGTATTTGAGACAACTTTTATTATGGACAATGTGGAGCAACCATTGCGTTATGTTAAATTTGCCATTAAACATAACGACAAGAAGCGCACACAGATTATGTTAATCACGACTTGTATGAATATGGCGCTTCAGATCTTGTTTAAATAATGAGAGAACGGTGGGATATTGAGAACTCGATTTTTAATAATTTAAAAACTGAATGTGGCTTAGAGCATTGTTTTGTGTATGGAGGAAATGCAGTAGAAGCAGTGCTCTATTTAATATTTATTGCTTCTAATATAATGCAATTGTTTTTAGTCAGGCGGCTTAGGAATTTGTTTACAACTCAACGAGAAATAGTGAGACTTTTATTAAAAAAACTATATCTTTTGAAGTATAGCTATGAATTGATTTTTAGTAGTTCATAGAAATTAAATAATTGAATAAGGATATGTGATTTGGGGTAGGGGAAGGTGTATTCTATTTTAATAAAAAATAGTTAAATGGAAAGGAAAATTTACATAGTAATTTAGATTTAAAATAAGAGATTGTAAAATTTAGACAGAGGCTAAATTGCTGGTTATGAACTACACCAGAAGGTCGTTGATATTTTCGAAGGCAGAAAGGTCGATTACACATTTTATCCTACCATTTATGCCGCAGATGAAAATGATGACTGGACCTCCTCGGAAGTTTGGAAAAAGGCCAACCCAAGCTTAGGGGTAACTGTGGATATTGAAAAAATGCAGATTGCCTGAGAAAACGCCAGGCAGAACGCTGCAGAGGAAAATTTGTTTAAGCAACTAAGGCTCTGCATTTGGGTAAAACAATCTGTTCGCTGGATGCAAATGCATATATGGGATGAATGTGCCTTTCCTCTAAACATGGATGAACTAAAGGGCAGAGAGTGTTATGGTGGGCTAGTCTTTCCAGCACAACGGACATTACAGCATTTGTTCTGTTATTCCCGCCAAGAACTAATGAAGAGAATTATATAGTTCTTCCTTTCTTTTGGATACCGGAAGAAAACTTAAATATAAGGGTAAGACAAGATCATGTTCGCTATGTTGTCTGGGAAAAGCAAGGATATATTAAAACCACAGAAGGCAATGTTGTTCATTATGGTTTTATTGAAGCTTTTATAGAAGAACTTGGGACAAAGTACAATATTAAAAAAATTGCCTTTGACCGCTGGGGAGCTGTGTAAATGGTCCAAAACCTTGAAGGCATGGGATTCACCGTTGTACCATTTGGCCAAGGGTACAAAGACATGTCACTGCCATCAAAGGAGGTGATGAAGCTGGTGCTTGAAAGAAAAATAGCACATGGAGGGAATCCTGTTTTAAGATGGATGATGGATAATATTATTGTAAAAACAGATCCAGCAGGCAACATTAAACCGGATAAAGAAAAAAGCACCGAGCGTATTGACGGTGCTGTTGCTTTGATAATGGTGCTGGATAGGGCTATAAGGAATGAGAATAAGACAAGTGTTTTTGATGAGAGAGGAATATTAGTATTGTAAGTCTTTAAAAAGATTATATTGGATTGGACAAATAAATATGATAAACTAACGTTAAGTATTATGCTTTTGCTGTTTTTTGGAGGAGTGAATGTTTAAGGACTTTAGCGATTGGGAAGTCTATGATGGGGCAAATGAAGGTAGTGGAAGAAGTGAAAAAATATGGTTGAAAGATCCTTCCAATGGTCAAATAGGGCTTTTTAAGTTTAAAAAAGATTTTGAAACCAAAGATCACGTATCTGAAAAGTTAGCTTCAGATTTAGGAACGTTACTAGAATTACCTTGTGCATATGTTGAGATAGGAACTTATGAAAATCGCAAAGGCTCAATGAGTTATTTAATTAATAAAGATAATGAGGAACTTATTGAAGGAATAGGGCTTATCAATCAATATTTTCCAAATTACAGTGCAGAGGAAATGTATGATGCTTCTTTAAATGAGTACTACTCAATACGTATGTTAATTAAAGCTATTGAGGGATATGGGTTAATAAAAGATTTAGTTAAAATGCTAATTTTTGATTGTTTGATAGGTAATTCAGATCGCCATCAGAATAACTGGGCGATTATTAAAAAAGGAGACGGAATATATAAATTTTCCCCTTTATATGATAATAGTTCATCTTTGTGCTGCTATATATTAGAGCAAAATCTAGAAAACTATTTAGGAAATGATTTAAATAGATTAAATTCAATTGTTCGGACTAAATCAAAGTCAATCGTAAGAATAAATGAAAAAGAAAAAAAAAGGCCAACGCATGAAGAAGTTGTAACATATTTAAGTAAGCAATATTATGATGATGTAAAAGATTTTATTGAACAAATTATATTAAAAATTTCTCCTGGAGAAATAGAAAGATTATTAAAAGGTTACTCTGAAAACTTGTTGAGTGAAAAAAGAAAAAAGTTGATAAAAGTGTTTTTGACCGAAAAAGTTAAAATAATGGGAAAAATAATTGGCAGAGAGGAGGCGTAAAATGTCTATTAAAGAAGGTAGAGATTATCTACTTCTTATTTGGAAACAACCAAAAACAAGAAGTAGATATATTATTGGTGAGCTATCAAAAAATGGACAATTTGAATTTTCATATGGTTATGAGGTTAATGCGGCCATAACAGTCGGATTTGAATTGCTCATTGCATTTCCTAATATCGAAAAGGTATATGAAAATGAAAATTTGTTTTCTGTATTTGTTAGTAGATTACCTGATCCGAAAAGAAAAGGCATTGAAACTATCCTTAACAAATATGGGCTGACAGAATATAATTCCTATGAACTTTTAAAGAGAAGTGGTGCAAGATTACCTATTGATAACTTAGAGTTTATTGATCCAATATTTGATTTTGAAAAAGGAAAAGTAGTGAGAAAATTTTTCGTAGCGGGATCAAGATACCATCTTGGTTGTGAAGGGGAAGACTGCGAAAAGTCTGTTGATATAAATTTAAATGAAGAACTTTATCTTGCGTCTGAACCAGAAAATGAATTTGATAAATATGCCATAAAAATATTGAATGAATCAGGTACATTAATTGGTTATGTACCACGATATTATTCAAAAATAATCTGTCAATTAATGGTGGATAAGATAACAATTTCTTGTAGGGTAATTGAAATAAATAAAGATATGGAATGTAATGAATGTATAAAAGTTGAGTTAACTATTAGCACAAATTAGACGTTTCTTAATCAATTAAAAGCATCTGCTTATTACAGGTGCTTTTTTCATGCCCATTTATAGGAGGATTAAACCATAAAAATACCAATATTATCAAGGCTGTTCCAATCAAGAGCCGGCCCTTAAAACACTCTTTGGAACAGCACCTACAGCTTTTTCTTTGGCAGTACGTCCAGTGGTAAAACAGTTAATGAGAGAACAGCTATGCAGACCATAGCCAGCACTTTAGCCGCTACTATAGTCAACCCATTGCTTTTACGGGTATTTTTACCGATGTCACAAGTGTATCAAATTTGGAGTTTTTCATAGCTTTTGTCAGTCCTCTCTTTTTGTTAAAATCAGAGGGCAAGAGAGGACGAAATGCGCAAAAATTACTTCGTAAAATTAGTAAGTTATATAAAGAACGTCTATCACGTTGAGCGTGGTTTGAATAAACTGTCTGAGAAAAGAGCGAATCCAACCTACAGTACAGCGCAAGTTATTCTACCTGCGCTTTTTGGCTTTTTTTTAGGATAAAGAGCTTTAATGAACTAAATTTGATGATAAAGAATCATGAGTTTAGTAAACTATTTCCTCGAGGAACAAATCTACCGCAGGTTGATGCAATCAGAGATACACTTAAAGTCATTGATCTCTACGGACTAAACCAAATAAATCAACATATAGTTAAAACGGCAGTCGAGAATAAGGCTTTTGAAAATGGGACAATTGACGGATATACAGTGGTTGCAATAGATGGAACAAAATTCTTCGGGAGCAATAAGAAAAGCTGTTCAGAATGTTTGAAAAATACCAAAGGGAACAAGATTAATTGTTTCCATAGTGGAGCTGTCATGTCAATGGTAGGGGTTGGTCCCAAATTGGTTATTGGTTTTGAGATGTACAAGCCCGGACAAGATGTTGCTTCAAAGGATGAAGGAGAGTTGAATGTCGGTAAAAGGCTGATTTCAACCATCGTGAAGAGTTATAAACACCTAATTGATGTTGTAGTTTATGATGCACTTGCCTGTAATTCCATTTGGATTAATCACTGCAAAAGTCTTGGGATCGAGGCAGTGGTCAGAGCTAAAAATAATAATAACAAGAGCTTGCGTTTAGTATAAAAGAAGGTCAATAAGTTGGAGACGGTAGATGCTTGGGAAGATAAAAAAGGATTTGAAAAAATTGAAGTTTATGAGTCAATATTTACTATGGACAACGTGGAGCAACCATTGCGTTTTGTAAAATTTGCTATTAAACATAAGAACAAGCAGCGCACACAGATTATGATAGTAACCACTTGTATGGATATGGCACTCAAGACATTGTTCAAAATAATAAAAGCACGTTGGGATATTGAAAACTGGATTTTCAACAACTTGAAAAGTGTATGTGGATTAGAGCATTGCTTTCTTCATGGTGGTAAGGCGGTAGAAGCTGTGCTCTATTTGATAGTTATTGCATCCAACATAATGCAATTGTTTTTATTTAGACGACTGAAAAACCATATTTCAAATCAACGAGAAATTGTAAGGCTTTTACTAAAAGGACTATATTTGCTGAAGTATAGTTCTGAATTGCTTTTTAGCAGCTCATAGTAATTGAGCAATTTAATAGGAAGCTAAAAATGGGGTAGGGGGAAGTATATCTATTTCTAGGGGAATCTGATAAATAGGAGATAATCCTAAAAGTAAATGGAATTTTCAATAAAAGAATGGAAAAATACATACAGAGTTTAAACTGTTGGCCTTTTTGGGCATAAGTTTTACTTGACCGTCAGTTGACTGAACAGTAAGAAAAAATAGAATTTAAATTTAAAATCCCCGGAAATGAGGCATTTGTTTGAACTTGTAGTAGTAATTTCTTCTTGACTAATTGTTGATTAATTGAGATTTTGATCCTCTGCAATGGCAAAATAACGAAATATTATTGTAAGTCAAGTTGAAGATGCATCTAGAATAACTATTGCTCAAGATTTAAAGGTGCATAATTCTTCTCATATTCAAAATGGACGAATTGTAGGGAAAATTATTTTTTTAATAAAAGAATTACGCAATGCAGTTATCTTTGATTGCAACTTCAGAAAAGCCAATTAGACCATTTTGAGATTTTTATAAATTAATATTACAGAAAGATTTTTGGACTTAAACATGGGAATAAACAAAGTAGGGAAAAATTAGAGAACAAGCTGAAGAAGACCGAGAGTATAAATAAATTCTTGGGTAGGAATTAGACTTTGCAGTTCATTTAGCTACAGATTTGAGATTTTCGCGACTTATTGTGGTTTCAAGACGTAACGCCTCGCCTCCACCATAATTAAACTCAACAATTGATACAATAAAAAGCTCAGTAATACTGGGCTTTTCGAATATATTAGGTAAAATAGGCATCACTGTAGTGGGATGTTTTTTGCACTTTTTCGTTATATGAAAAATTCCTACCACTTTGAACGTGGTTTAACTAAACTGTCTGACGGAAGAATTAACCCAACTTACAGTACAAGTCAAGTTATAATGATTTTACCTTTTTACTTTTTACTGAGGAAAAAAGTTTTAAAGAACTCGATTTTCAATAACTTGAAACGTGAATGTGGCTTAGATCATTGCTTTGTGCACGGGGAAAATACAGTAGAAAAGGTGCTTTATTTGATCTTTATGGCATTAAATATTATGCAAATATTTTTAGTAAGGCGATTGAGGGACCATTTTACAACTCAACGAGAAATAGTTAGACTTTTATTAAAAGGACTATATCTTCTGAAGTATAGATCTGAATTCATTTTTAGTAGCTTATAGAAATTAAACAAACCGTATTCATTGAGATTGTACTATCTTTTAGGCTGCTATTCTATGTGATGGTATATTTGAAGCTTTATTTTTTTATAATTTTTCACAAATATATGTTGTATTTTTATTATTTGTTGGTTAAACTATAAATAAATTTAACCAACAAAACTTGTAAAATTAAAATTAGTTGGTTAAAACAATGAGAGTTGTAACATTCTTTAAATTTGTTTATAGACTAATAGTAGTAGAATTTAACTAACAAACTATTGTATTTTACCCTTTGTTGGTTAAACTATCTTTAGGAGGGATTACCAATGATCAAAGATGTTTTGAAGGAAGAACTTGAACGGCTCCAGCAAATGGAAAGAGTCTACCGAGAAAAAATTGCTATGCTTCCGAAGGGTAGTATTCAATATAAACGTATTAACGGACAAAAGTATCCTTATCTGTTTGTTCGTGATGGTAATAAAGTTAAAAGCAAATATTTAAAACTCGATGAGAGAGCACTTAGCGAAATGCATTTTCAAATACAACAAAGAAGAAAGTATGAAAAAGTTTTAATGGAAATAAATAAAGATTTCAAGATAATTTCAAAGGCAATTAAGCATGAGTAATGAAAAAGAATTATTTAATAATATTATTAGTATACTTGAAAATTTAGGTGTTCTTAAACACCTTCTGTTGATTGGTAGTTGGGCTGAATATGTGTATCAGATTTCCTATCTAGATAATTTCCGCGCTAATCTACGAACTCGAGATGTAGATTTGTTAATTATGAACCTGGGGTATCCACAAGAAAAAGTCGATATTAAAAAGGTCTTGGAAGAGCAAGGTTTAATATATGAGGTAGATAGAGTAACAGGTGTTACAAAGTTTTTCCATGAGACATTAGAAGTAGAATTTTTAGCGAGAGAATTAGGTGCAGGACAAACGGAACCATATGTTTCACATTCCTTGGGGATTAAAATCGAGGGGTTACGTAACGTGGATATGTTAATTGATTCTCAAATCCAGCTATTGCTTGGTAGATGTCTTGTAAATGTGCCAACTCCACATGCCTATGTATTACATAAATTGTTAATATGGCCAAAGCGCGGGGTAAAACAAGATAAAGACATGAGAGCTATTGAAAATCTTCTTGATACCATAGAACAACATGAAATAGAGAAGAGAGGACTTAAAAAAATGTATCTTAGTCTTACACCGAAACAAACTAAAGCTATAGATGAAGTTTGTAAAGAAAATTTGATTAAACTATTTGAAGATCAGTTTTAACAACAATAATTACGCTTTAGCAGCTTAATTGCAGCTAACATCCTTCCTTCTGCG
>JBAYAL010000017.1:0-10310 GCA_041669825.1 Eubacteriales bacterium
AGACTGTATTTCAGTATGTTTAAATAAATAATGATAGAATCTTTAATTGGATTAAAATGAGAAGACTTATTGTCTTCCAAATAAATTGTAGCAATCGGTACATAAATAAACGAAACTCCCTTGCGCCCCATTTCCAGCAACATATTCATCTCATATTCATATTTATCACCCGATACAGAAAGGCAGAGTTCTCCCAATCCTTTTGGAATTCCTCGGAGGCCTGTTTGTGTGTCAGCACATCGTTTGCCTGTACTTAAAAAATATACAAAAGATGTAATGCGATTTCCAAATAAACTTTTAAATGGAATTTCTTTTTTGTTAAAACTTCTTGCGCCTAGAATTAAGCTATTTGAATTTTTTTCCAGAGAATTAACAATTTTTAAAATATCTTCAGGTGTATGTTGTCCGTCAGCATCTGCAGTGACATAACCGCTACTTTCGGGATAATTTACCATAGCATATTTAATTCCGGTCTTAAGAGCGGCACCTTTACCCATATTTTTAAAGTGATTGCATATTTCACATTGATACTTGGATTTTAATGTTTCAAAAATACTTTTGTATTCTTGGCTACTCCCATCATTGATGATAATGATTTGTAAATCAATCTTCTTCAAATCCTGTACCAAGGTGATCAGTTTTCCATCTGGATTAAGTGCAGGAATAATCACGACTGGTTTCATTTATTCTCCATCTCCTTTTAGCATACCTTTGTTTTTTTCTAGTGTAACGTTATTTCCTTAAAGTACCCTGAGATTCATATTTTAAAACAATTTAAATTTTATGTTGTAAATCAATACTTTTTGACCTACTTAAGCTATACATAAATCGATTCCATTTAATAATCATTACACGTTTTAAATCACAAAAGGTTGCTTATTGGGTTATAGACTTATAGACTTATAGACTTACAGATTTATTGATTTATTGGCTTATTGGCTTATTGACTTATTGACTTATTGACTTACTGACTTACTGACTTACTGACTTACTGGTTGATTGGGAAACAGAAAAATAGCATTAAATATACTTCTGATTGAACTATAGATTACACAGTATTTTCTAGACCAAAAATAACTGTACCACTAATTACTATGAGGATACAGCTATTTTAACGGTTAAAACTTAGCCTTCCCTGTGAAATTCGAAAAGCACCTGCCTTCATTTTCAGCAAATGCTCTAATAGTTTCATGCTACCTCTATAATCTTTTAAACTCTCCAATTTGCTCATCCGCAAGTCTTACTCTAATTCCTCTGGGATGTTTCTAGGAGTTTGCCAAGATATCCTTAACTGTTCCGCGCGTCCTCTTTCTTGTGTTATAATCTTTTTTTAAAACAATATCTACTATGATTCCAATATGAATATTACTTCTTATTTAACCATCCATATTTTGACTTTTCTCCTAGTCTCATCTTGGATATAGTTATATTATCATCTCAACGTATGATGTTAATATAGTTTTAATTACTTTTTCTAAAAATATGTAGTGAAGTGGTTAATTTAGGTAAAAGTTATAAAAGATTTTTAACACCATATTTATTATAAATATCTAACTGTTAGGACAGAATTGTACCTAATTTTTTGTACTTAAATTAGTACCATCTCTGTTCAGCTGTGACAGTGGAATGCCACGAAACAGCATGTAAAGCATCTTCTTTTGCATACAGGTGCCTTGAGCCATTATATTCTCAACCATACTGAGAACAGTATCAAGAATACCAGAATTAATACTGCATGCAGAATCTTTAAAACTCCCGTTGTCTTTCCCAGACTGGCCTGCAAAAACATTATAGGCGCATCCTCCAGCACAGATATTAAAATATGAACATCCGGAGCATTCCTTTCTTACGTGTTCCATCCGGTCTGAAAAGATGCTATAACCTGGAGTTGACCTAAGCTGCTCCATAGCAAGCTGTTGCTCCACCGAGGCTATTTGGAATTTTTTTATTCCAGCAAAACGCTGGCAGTAATAAATACCTCCTTTGGGATCAAAGGCAAGCTGTTTCCCATCACAATTCCCAAGAATATACAAGGTGTTTTCATGTGTCACAATACTGCGTACCAATCTCTCCATCGAAGGTACACGAATTTGGTCCGCCTGCTCAAAAAATCGTGTCAGGAGACTTTTTACCAAACTAATATGTTCCTCATATGTTAACGTTTCTACTATTTTACCGTTATCTCTAAACGGTTCTACAACAGTTTTAAACTGTACATTCAGCTTGTTTTCGAGGAAAAAATCGAATATTTCATTTACTTTTGGAGCTGACAGAGGCGTAAAGGTACAAATTGCGCAGACTGGAACACCCATGTTGCGGACGAGCTGGAGGCTTTTCATGGTACGTTTAAAGTAACCTTTGCCTCGCTGGCGGTCGTTAATCTCCTCAGGTCCGTCAATACTTACACCTATTGAAACGTTATACTCTTTTAATATCTCCGCATATTCCTTATCAAATGCCCAGAGATTGCTTACCAATGAAAATGATACAGGCCTACCTATATTTTTCTTTATTGTTGGCAGTGCATTTCTATAAAAAGCATGACCGGCTAGCAACGGCTCTCCGCCATGAAAAATTATTCTTACCTTCTCTTTCGATGTACCGTAATTTGCATGCTCGACCAGCTTGCCAACCCATTCTGCTACTTTTGCAACAATTTCATCGGTCATCACTGTACTTGCCATATGTGGTCCAAAGCAGTAAGCGCAGGACGCCTGACAGTTCAGAGTCGGCAATATGACTATCGAAGGCATTATATATTTATACTCCGTCATTTCTTTCTCCTCTTTTCAAAATTCACTAACTGCTTATGCCTATAATTGATGCCGAAAAGTTTTCCGGTATTTTCATATATCCATGGAAAATCCTTTGAAATCTCCGGTATCTCTTTAAACTCCGGATAGCTTTCATTTTTGAAATTTTCCCTGGATCGTGCAGGAATTTCCTGTCCCTGTTTTTCCTTTTCCTTTACAGCCAACGATATATATTTTCCATTCAAGAAATAAACAATCTTTTTTTCACATAACTGGTCTAAAGCTTTGTTGATTTCTTCTGTTGAAAATGGCTTTATGTTTTCCCTTATCATTTCCCTTGAGCATCCAAAATCGCAATACATAAATACTGCAGATTCAGCCTTGCTAAGTTCATAGCATTGCATTTCGGAAAAGCGGCTATCATGGATAAGAACCTGTCCGTCATCCATTTTGTAGGACAATATCCTGCAATTTTTATAGTAATCTTTGCGCCATGCCTCAATCTCATCAACAAACTCTGCCCACATTATCGGCAGAGACGGATCTTGATTCCTTATTTCGCTAGAAAAACTATGAACAATTAGCAAAGGATCAATATGTTTTTCCGGAAAACAGTATGTAACAGCTGGCGGAACTCCAGTCCTGACAATACCAAACCGCTCGCTTTCTAGGTCATAGCTGCTCCCTCTGTCAAGGTGTATCCGTGCTGCTCGCGGCGGTCTCAAATGATGAATGTTTTTTGTCAGAGCTATGACTCTTCTGTAGGCTTCCCGTGATTCCCCAGGAATAGCATACAGAAAATTATAGGCAATATATACATCCAGTTCCTCACACCACTTAATCACCTGGAGGTTCTGACATGAATTTGTCCCTTTGTGCATAAGATCCAGTAACTCATTATCCACTGCCTCCACTCCGGCCTGGATAAAATTCACACCGGCATCATGCAGTATTACAAGCTCCTCCCTACTCAGGTTGCAACGGACCTCATAAAACAACTTTATATCCTCAAATTTGGCCTTCACCTCAGGAAACAATACCCTGAAAAAATCTCGATTTAATACATTGTCCACCATTGCAAACTGCGTTATCCCATATTTTTTCATATATTCAGAGAGCTCTTCAAGAATTCTTCGGGCTGATTTTGTCCTGAATTTTTTTGTTTGCATATTTAAGCCACAAAAATTACAGGGACTCTTCTGCGCCCACCAGCATCCCCGTGAAGTCTCCATTAACAAATACGGCTTAATAGCTCTGGCTTCAGGCACCTCCTTTAATGTTTCCACATAGTACGAATAGTCTGGGACAGGCAGCTCATCCAAATCATCTTCCAACTGAGGACAAAGCTTTTCCAAATGGCATTTGCTTCCGATATTTCTGGTGAGCACACCATTTACATCGGTCGGGAAATTTCCGTTCTTCATATTTTTCAACACGGCTTCAAGTGGCTTTTCCGCTTCTCCCGTAAAAACAACATCTATGCACGGGAAATATTTCAGAAGCTGATAACCAACCTCGCCTGTACAGTATGAACCACCAAACCAGATCATTTTATCACTAGCTATTTCCTTTATCCTTTGTGCAAGGTAAAGACTTGCATTAAGTTGATAAGCCCCTATAGTAAAGCCGATTATATCGGGCTTTTCCGCCAGTATCCTTGTCACTGTGCGGGATCCGGCTTGCTGGACAATTGAGATCATTTTTATAATAAATTTCCTGTATGCATTAATGACTCTTGGATGATCCAATAAAAATTCCGCGACAACATTTTTTAAATAACTGTCGATGGTCTCCTTTATCTCACTTTCAGGAATTCTCAGCAAAGCATATATGAAATCTCCCAGCATTAATGTCATGCTCGCTTGATTATTTGCAATAAAATGATAAACAGGTAGCGGTAAATCCTCCAGTAAACGAATATTTTCATAAAATATTTTTGTCTCGTACCCCATCTTTTCTGTCAATGTGCAAAGATTACTAATACCTATAGCGGGGTTGGAGAGTTCGTAAAAAGGAGGAACAACATATAAAATATACATAAACTTAACGCTCCATATCACTTGTTTTAATTTTCAAAGGAATGTCACACGGGCTAATACAATCTTTATGTATGAAACAGCCTCCATTACAATTGACTAAAAAATTTCCACAGTCAAAGCATATTTTTTTCTCATTAAACTTAATTTTTTCTTCATTCATCTTTTGAAGAGAATCCAGCAATTCAGCATAAGGAATGAATCCATCCTTCGTTTTCAGGTTAACACCTGTCGACTGATACTGATTGCAGTGCTGCAACCACAGATCCGCAGTTATCAATCCAGCACATTGGATATTGCACTGACGCACCTCGTAGCGTATTTTCATGTTGGTATTTTCAAAAAAGCACCAAGGGATGCTGTGATCAAAATAATACATCTTATGTAAATTCTTCAATATAAAACTAACCACTCGGTTCCATTTTTCAATAAGTACATCCCGCCTGGCAAAAATATTCTCGGTACAATCAAGGGTCAGGCTTATTTTTACTAGGTCCTTAGGAATAACGCTGAAAAGATGTTTTAATCTGGAAGTAAGATCATCAATATCCGTACCCGATGAAACCTGGACCTCCAAAATTCTTTCGCCCGGATACTGCAACAACAATTTATCAATATCAAAAGACCTGTCAATAAACAAAAAATTATATATGATAGCATCATATTCTCTTACCCTGATGTTCCTTATTTTATCGTTTAAAGCATTCGTAAATAGAAGTACCCCCTTGAATTTTTCTTGGGATATTCCTATGGCTTCTTCAAAATTAGGATGTACGGTCGGTTCTCCGCCCATTATCTTTACAAAACTAATTCCGTTTTTAGCCAGATAATCTACTAACCGGCGGTAAGCCTCCAGTTCCATATGCATCCCACTGCGAATATTCTTGTTAAAGCAATTGGGACAATTGGCGTTGCACTGCTCGGTCAAAAGGACCCTGATTTTTTCTTTTTTCTTTTCCATAAATTCATACAGCCTCTTTTATATTTAAATATATAATAAAATCTTGTTTAGAAAAACATATTAGCTATACACCTTGAGTTTTTACAATGAACTGCGGTTTTTCCAGAAGGCCTTCAAAAGCCTACGGAAAGATTCTGTTTCAGCCAATTCTTCGGCAGAACAATCTGCTAAAAGAGAAGAACAGTCAGGCTCGGATAAAGCCATTGCCTGCTCCTGCAGAATATTGACCCTGTCCATTGCTTTCCTATATGCACCACAGTGTGGATCTTTTTTGTTTAAATCAAGCGTTTCGCCATCAGCCATTATTGAATTATAGATGCAACCTCCCTGGCAGATGTCTCCGTATGAACAATCCCTGCAAATATGCTTTAAATTGGACTGCCAATTTTGGAATTCTTTCCACCCGGGTTTACTGTGCATGTCCTGCAGAGAATCCGTATCATAAACAGAACCCCATTTATATTTCTCATGCCCGACGAATAACTGGCAATTATAGATTCCTCCATCAGATCCTATAGCCAGCTGCTTTCCAATACACCCACCCTGTACAAATCCTCCAGACATGCGGGTTGTTAGACTCAGTCCGAGTATATCCAAAGTAGGAACCTTTATCTTACCTGGGTTTAACAAATAATAGTCCAACAGGTTTATTACCAGTTCGGACTGTTCTTCGTATGTCAGATATAATCTGGAATCAATTTCTTTATCCATGGTGGGCTGAACCATAAAGAATTTAAAATTAAGATTCTCTTTTTCAAAAAATTTATAAACCTTTTCAAAATAAGGAGCGTTGTTTTTTGTAAAGGTACAGATACAGGATACTGGAATTCCATTTTTCCTTAGCAAATCAATACCATTCATCGTCTTTTGGAAATAGCCTTTTCCCCTCTGTATGTCAGTTAATTCCTCCGGACCGTCCAAACTGGTTCCCACGTTCACCTCATAACGTTTGAACATCTCGCAATACTCCTGATCAAGGAGCCATAGATTGGATTGAATAGACAGGTGTTTTCTGAAAGGTATTTCCATACTGTCAAGCAATTCTAGAGATTCTTTAATGAATTTCTTTCCCATCAGGAGTGGTTCTCCGCCGTGATAGGTGAAACGAAAGAAAGGAGGCTTTTTCTCATCAAATTCGCCATAGTTTTCCTTATAAAATAAATCCGCGCTTGTTTTTATCCAGTTAATCGTCTTTTTCAAAGTTGCGTCATTCATTTTCTCAGCCGATACAGGTGCAAAGCAGTAAATGCATTTTGCCATGCAACCCGTTGTCGGCATAAAGAAAACATGTGGGAAATTTATATTTTTTTTCATTATAGCCTCCTAATTATATTAAATATATTTAGCCAATTTACCAATTATTTTCTTATATGTTTCATAATCATTCGAATTGTAAAAAGGGCTATCCGGTATTTCAGCATAATAAAGTCCCAACTGCCGCCTGATTTTCTGATACTCAAGGTAATCATTCTTTTTCTTCTCAAAATATTGCGGATTGGAATCGCAAGTACGCACTTTATAATGTTTCTGCGATAAATAGAACGAATTATCCAGATAATCGGTTATAAGATTGATTCCTTTATAGTGTCCGATTGCAAGCATATTGTGTCCGTCTGTACCCGGTCTTGGAATCAGAGGTTGCATATAGAAAGTGTATGACTGATTTTTCCTCATCAGGCGAAAGGCCGGGTATTTTCGGTAATATTTAGCGGCTTCGGCTTCCGTTAAAAGGCTATTAACACACTGATATTCCGGATATCTCCCTATCATCTCCCTGATAAGTTTAATAATCTCACTTAACAGGGATACCGGCAATTCCTGACGGTAATTAATATGCAAGACGATTTCTGTGGGACAGACATCGGACATAATCTTATCCAGGTCATCCCGTACCTGTTCCAGATCAGAGATATCGCCTCTGTTTATTAAAGCCAGCAGGTCCATGCTGGTCATAATGCCTGCCCCGTGCAAACTGCTACATATGGCACGGAGCTTTTCCACACCGACATAATCACGATTGTTTTTTTTCAAAACATCTCTGTTCAGTGTCTGCACCCCCATGGAAATCAGGGTGAAATCCCATTTTTTCAGTACCTCTATGTGCTCGTCTGTCAGAAACCAGGGATTTACTTCAAACATCTTCTGCGGAATCCTTTTAAAACCAGATAGCATTGAAAACATCTGATCCAGCAATACTCCGGAAATAAGATTCGGCGTTCCTCCGCCAAAAAATACCTGTTGGAATTTGGCAGTCTTCAGGACACCAGAATAAAATTCCACCTGTCCAGGCAAAATGTTTTCGTAAAAATTTCTTATTTCATCCCCATTAGACGGAACTAAAGAGGAATAAGCACAAAAGCTACACCTTTTAAAACAAAAAGGTGCATGAATATACAATACATTAGTGTAGCTAACTGGTATTAAAAATAAATCGTTAATTAGGGAATGAATATCTTTTAAATTCTGTTCTACTTCATGCAATACCGTATAAGCCATATCTTTCCTCTGTCTACTATTCACTACAAAATTTAAAGTAAATCATTATCATCCAAAACAGGTGGTATCAAAGCAGTCAGCACTGAAGCAATCGCAAAAACAGCCCCAACCTCCACCGGCTACTGTCTCCAACTCATCATCGGTCAATTCGGATTCATTCAATTGGGCAGGAAGAACAATTGTTATGCTATCAGGCTTTTCCTCGACAACATTGATTTTAAACTGTTCCTGAAGAGTTATGTCGAAAAGCTCCTCAATCGCCTTTTTGGGATTTTCTAGTAATGCTTTCCGAAAACCTTTGTCTACCCACGCCTTTGCCCTGACCTGTCCTACCAGTTTCTGAATACCATCTGCCATAATAAAACACCTCTTTCAATTTATTTTAATCAACTTCTCCACTTAAAAATGTTGATCAAATTCTTAATAATTAGTAACATCATAGGTGATTGAGAAAGTTCTATATCATCTATTTCATCACTACTGTACTCTATTAAACCGTCATAAATATTTACTTATCCACACTTGTCGAGAGCACCATAGCCCTACGATTTAAATGTCATTTTATTACTTTCTATGACATTTTTATATAATTCCCACCTTATCTCTGATAACATTTTATGCTTTTCAACATAGTGACACAATATGCTTAGGTACAGTAATTGCAATAAAAAAAGTACAATCTCTTTAATTGAGGCTGTACCTTTCGACAGTTTACATATTTTAAAACATCTCATTCTCACTGGGTTCATGTTTCCATATCAGTGTTGGATACGAGTCCCGTGCGAACCGCATAACTAATTACCTGCGCTCTGTTTTCAAGCTGGAGAATTTCCAATATCCTCCCCATGTGGTACTTCACAGTCCGCTCTGTAAGGTTGAGTGCCGCTCCCGCCTGCTTATATGTCATTCCTCTTGACACCATCTTAATAATTTCCAGTTGGTGTTGCGTTAAGTTATGCTTTTTTTCACTTTTTTTTTCTAATTGTGGTCTTATGTTTTCATACGCACCATTGTTTCGGAATTCCTCCAAAAGCTTAGTCGCAATTGATGGAGAAAGAGCAGCCCAACCCTTTGTAATATCAGACAACATACCAATAAGTTCCTTTGCACCGGTATTTTTCAGTAAATATCCTGATGCTCCGTATTTCAGGGCTTCATAAAGGTCCTCATCCTCATCAGACATAGTCAGCATCACGACCCTTATCTCGGGCATTTCAGCCTTGATCAGCCTCAACCCATCAAGACCACTGAATTCCGGCATTTTAATATCCATCAGGATTACGTCCGGTTTTATTTTACGCGCCTTGCCCAAGGCTTCCCTTCCGTTTTTTGCTACCCCTGCAACATCTATGCCGTGTGTTTCTAGCAGATATTGGAGACCTTCCAAAAACAAGAGACAGTCATCCACCAGCAACAGTCTCATTTATTTTTCACTCTCCCTTATTGGCACATTCAATACAACCCGGCTTCCTTTTCCTAAAGTCGATTCAATATTAAACTGTGCACCTATTTCTTCCGCACGCTCTCTCATTATTATTAAACCATATTTATTACCCATTTTATTGCCATAGTCGTTAATATCAAAACCCTTCCCGTTGTCCTCTACAGCCACACACATCTGTTCCTGTGAAAGCAAAAATGATACCCTTATATTATCAGCCTCCGCATGTTTTCTAATGTTCGATAAAGCTTCCTTAACTATCTTTAATATGTTTTTAAGCCTGACAGGCCTTATCCCTGCTCCATTAAAGCCGTCAGGGATATCCAGCTTAACTTTAATTCCGGTTAGGTGCTCAAAGCCTAATATTTCCTTCACCAGTTCAGACACAAAATCTCTTTCTATATATAAACTATTTCTTACGCTTTTGATGTAATCCCTTACTTCTATATGCGCTTCCTGAATTACGCTTATTATCCTGTCGATTCTGTCTGTGGCAATCTCAACACCTGCATTCACAAGCTCCTGCCTTATGCCTTGAAGCTGAACATTCGTATAGCTCAGCACCTGTCCTAGATTATCGTGCATATTTCTTGCCATCTGCTCTCTTTCCTGTATGGCGGCCA
>JBAYAL010000018.1:0-10198 GCA_041669825.1 Eubacteriales bacterium
TATGGAAGATGGCTGTCTGGATATAATGATTGGAAAAGGTCCTAGCGCTCGCTCTGTCCGGCTTTCTCTTGTTCCGTTTACTTTGGTTGGTGCTACAACAAGAGCTGGAAAATTAAGCTCTCCGCTGAGAGATAGGTTTGGAGTCATTAGTCGTTTGGAGTATTATAATCCACAAGAACTCTTAATTATTGTTTTACGGGCAGCATCGATTCTCAGATTGGAAATAACAGAGGAAGGTGCTGTGGAAATTGCTAGGCGTTCTCGCGGTACGCCCCGAATTGCTAATAGGCTGTTAAAACGAGTAAGAGACTATGCGCAGGTCTGGAATAAAGGTGAGATTAATACAGAAGTATCTTCTCAGGCTTTGGATAGATTGGAAGTTGATAGCATTGGTTTGGATAATATTGACCTAAGGATGCTATTAGCTATTGTTGAAAAATTTAATGGTGGTCCTGTTGGACTTGATACTTTAGCAGCTACTATTGGAGAAGAATCAGAAACCTTAGAAGATGTAGTGGAGCCGTATTTATTACAAAAAGGTTTTTTACAGAGAACCCCGCGAGGAAGAATGCTTACTATGTTAGCTTATAAGCATTTGGGTTTGGAAGTATCAGAGAGTTTAAAACAAAACTCTATTTTTGGAGAAGAATAATTGTATATAGTTACTTTATTTTGGGAAATCTGTTAAATGTAGATGCTTTTCTTATAGCAGAATAAAACTAAGGTTAGGTAATTATTATGCATGGATTAAAGCTTTTTCGGGTAAATAAAATGGCTATAGGGTTCTTTTTTTTTCTGATGATTCTATTTTATTTTTCAAACAGCTGTTATGCAGAGAAAATTGAAGTTCAGCTTATTTGGAATTTTACTGATACCACTTGGATAGAGATAAATGTAAGTAGTGATGATTATATTCTCAGTAATGAAGATAAAGTAGTAAAGCTATCCCAAAATATTAAAATTGGAAGGGATATGTTTAATACTTGGATTATGAATGATGAAACTATTGAAGTATTAAATATGGACAAGATTAAAATATTAAATAATTCTGGTAAAGGATCAGTGCAAATTAGAAAACCTGGTCAAGACTGGTTTGAATATAGAGGAGATCTAATACTAAATTGGAATGGCTATTGCTGGCAAATATCTAATATCCTTGAGGAAGAAGATTATCTTAAAGGCGTCGTACCGGTAGAAATGAGCAATTCTTGGCCTATGGAGGCCTTAAAGGCTCAGGCTGTTGCCGCTCGTACTTATTTGCTTAGAAATAAAAAGAATGGTAGTATAACTGATTCCCCAAATATCCATCAGGCTTATAAAGGGAAAACAGTTGAAGGAAAAGCCAACACAGCTGTAGAAATGACTATCGGACAAATAATGGTAGATAATGATTATTTAATCCCGATAGATGCCTTATATTCATCTCATAATGGTGGTTATACTGAGGATTCTAAAAATGTATGGACAAATTATGATCGTCATTATTCTTCTCATCCTGATCCTTTTTCTAATGGAATAGGAGGGATGGTCGATAACTGGCGCTTTGTTATTTCTGCAGTTGATCTTGGTAAAGCTTTTGGACTTGCTCCAATTAGGTATTTAAAGCTAAATAAATACAAGTCGGGCCGAGTTAATAAAGTAGAATTAGTTGATTGGCTAGGTACTGAGGTTGAAGTAACAGGGGGAGACTTTGTCGGGAAATTTTATCCTTATGAAACCGAAATTTCTTCGTTTTCTTTTTTAGGCAGACTTTTTGATTACAAGTATTATGTTACTGATATAAAAGAAGAGGAAAAAGGCGTACAGGATAGTCTATTAACATTGGATAAATATCCTGTTTTAGGGATTAGTTTTGGTTACGTTCCTTCTCAAAATCGTAATGGTCCTCAAAATAGTAATGAAAATCTTCAATTCGGCTCATTTATTTTTGATGGTAAAGGTTGGGGGCATGGTGTGGGTATGTCACAGTGGGGAGCTAATAAAATGGCACTTAGTGGCTATTCTTATCAGGATATACTTTATTATTATTACGACAATATAAAGATAATCAGTAGTAAGTAAACTGCATTTTGATATAAACTTATAATTTGTGTATTGTGTATTGTGTATATTAAAGAGTTAGTTCCACTGCATAAAGGTAAAAAGCACTATTGCCTAGCAAAATATAGCGTAAGCGAACACGTAAATGTTCGATGAGCAATTACAGTAGAAGACGCTACGGTGCTTTGCCAACTATTACAAAGTTTTTGGAGCAGAATAATCAATAAAATTCAGAGCTAATGGCAAGGTGATTGAGATTTTGCCAATTTATTATGTTACAAAGTTATCAAGTTGCAATAATTTTTAAAGCTATGTATAAGGAGAATTTATAATATGAAGTTAGAAGAATTCGATTATTTCTTGCCAAAAGAGCTGATTGCTCAAGAGCCTATCGAACCAAGAGATTCTTCCCGAATGATGGTTGTTGATAGGTCAAATGGTGAAATAACTCATAATACATTTCTGGATATTGAAAATATATTAAAATCGGGAGATGTGCTTGTTCTCAATAAGACAAAAGTAATTCCTGCTAGATTAATTGGCGAAAAATCGGGTACTGGAGCCAAAATTGAAGTGCTTTTACTTAACAGAATAGAACAGGATGTTTGGGAAGTCCTGATAAAACCGGCTAAGAGATTAAAAATAGGTCAGAAAGTAGTATTTGGACAGGGAATGCTTGTTGGAGAATTGATAGAAGTAAAAGATGATGGAAACAGGATAGTGAAATTCCAATATGAAGGAATTTTTGAACAGGTACTTGATGAATTGGGACAAATGCCTTTACCTCCATATATCTACACAGAATTAAAAGATCAGGGAAGGTATCAGACAGTCTACGCAAAAGATGACGGCTCAGCGGCTGCTCCTACAGCTGGATTGCATTTTACAGAAGATTTATTGACAAGACTTCAGGAAAAAGGTATTGAGGTTTTAGAAATTTTGCTACACGTTGGGTTAGGAACTTTTAGACCAGTAAAAGTGGATGATATTTTAGAACATAAAATGCATTCGGAGTATTATCGTATTGAACCTGAAATTGCTGATAAAATCAATAAGGCGAAAGGGGAAGGAAGAAGAATAGTTGCTGTAGGAACAACAGTTACTAGAACTTTAGAGGCTTTATCGAAAACAGATAGTGAAGGAAATAATTTTCTTGCTTCTGGTGAGGGATGGACAGATATATTTATTTACCCTGGGTATAAATACAAGATGGTTGATGTTCTTATTACAAATTTTCATTTTCCAAAATCAACATTAATAATGTTAGTGAGTGCTTTTGCTGGGAAAGAGCTTATTTTTAAGGCTTATGAAATAGCTGTGAAAAGTAAATACCGATTTTACAGTTTTGGAGATTGTATGATTATTATCTAAAGCATACTATTTAAGCAGAAAATAAATAATGTGTCAAAATAATTGAACCCTGATGTAAAGAGAATTCATTTATAGTGTATGATTATTTATATAATCGACAAAAAAAATTTGCTAAAAATATGCGAAATGCTTTAACTCCAAGGGGCCTTTATAATTTTACTTATTAGTAAAATTATAAAGGCATTGTATAGTTTTAAATGTTATAATATGTTACTGAAATAAGGATAATACTAGCAAATTAAGGGAGTTGATGTTTTGTCATCAGTAAAATTGGAAATACTAAAGAAAGATAGTAAGACGCGAGCAAGAATTGGAAAATTGCATACACCGCACGGAATTATTGATACTCCTGTATTTATGCCTGTTGGAACCCAGGCTACAGTGAAAACAATGACACCGGATGAATTGAAAGAAATAGGAGCAAAAATAATATTAAGCAATACATATCATCTCTTTTTGCGTCCTGGACATGAATTGATTAAAGAAGCAGGTGGGCTTCATAAATTTATGAACTGGGACAGGTCTATTTTGACTGATAGCGGTGGTTTTCAGATATTTAGTCTAGGTAAATTGCGAAAGATTAGTGAAGAAGGGGTCGAATTTAGGTCTCATATTGATGGGTCCAAACAGTTTTTAAGCCCGGAGATTGCGACTAAAGTACAAATGGCTTTGGGATCTGATATTATTATGGCTTTTGATGAATGTGCGCCTTATCCGTGTGAATACGACTATGTGAAAAATTCGTTGGAACTTACTTCTAGGTGGTTAAAAAGATGTAAAGAGACACTTGGGGAATCCGAAACGCAATCTCTTTTTGGAATAGTACAAGGTGGGATGTATGAGGATTTGCGCAAACTAAGTATAAGTCAGGTTACAGACCTTGACTTGCCAGGTTATGCAATCGGAGGACTTAGTGTTGGCGAACCCAAAAAACTTATGTATGAAGTCCTTGACTATACAGTTCCGCTGCTTCCTGGTAATAAACCTCGCTACTTAATGGGGGTAGGTTCTCCTGATGATTTAATAGAGGGAGTTATTAGGGGTATTGATATGTTTGACTGTGTGTTGCCTACACGAATAGCAAGAAATGGAACCGCCATGACTAGATATGGAAAAGTAGTAGTTAGAAATGCACAATATGCCAAAGATTTCAACCCAATTGATGCGTCTTGTAATTGTTATACCTGCAGAAATTACTCTAGAGCATATATTAGACATCTTCTAAAGGCAAATGAAATCCTTGCGCTGAGGTTGATGACTATTCATAATTTGAGTTTTCTTATAAACATTATGAAGGAAATCCGAGAAGCCATTAACAATGATGCTTTATTAGAATATAGAGAAGAGTTTTTTTCTGATTATGGGTATGAAAAATAGGGCTAATTATTAAAATAATGATGAATATTCAGCAAAGATATGCTATAATCGTGCTTGATACATTTTTGTATTTCTCTTAGAGAAATTATTATTAAAAAATATAGGATAATAAAAAAGGGGGATTGATTTTATGCCAGAAGGTATAAGCGGTATGGTGATATGGTTTGGATTATTTTTTGTGATAATCTACTTTATCATTATTAGACCAAACAAAAAACAACAAAAGAAACGTATGTCTATGCTTGATAGTTTGAAAGCAAAAACTGAAATTATTACAATAGGTGGCATCCATGGAACTATAAGTAGAGTTAAAGAAGATACTGTAATAATTAAAGTAGCAAACAATGTTGAAATTGAATTACTTAAAACAGGTATCCAAAGTATCCAAGATGATGATGATGACGATTTTGATGAAATTGAAACAAAAAAAGATAAGAAGAAAAACAAACAAAAAGCAATTGATAAAGAAAAAGCAGAAGATGCTGAATTTGAAGAAGTTGTAGAAAGTGATGACGACATCTAAAACTTATTTGGGGTATTGTATCTTTAAAAATGTAAATCAATAGAAGACTAATAGGGGCCCTCTCCCAAATAAGTAGGACGAGGGTCTTTAGTTTTGTATTGATGGATAAATTTGTTTGTTAAAGATAGATGTAATATTATTGACACTAAAAGTGTTAAAAGGATATAATAAAATTTAGTATGGAATTGTCCTATTATTCTACTAGGGAGGAACAAAAATGAAACGGGGAAATATAATTAAACTTACTGCCACCGTGATTTTAGTAATAATTGCGGTTTGTTTTTCAATTCAGCCATTGACTGATTCGGAAAATGGTATTCCTCTGGGCCTTGATTTAAAGGGCGGTGTTCATTTGGTATTGCAAGCTGAACCAGGTGAAGATGGAGTACCGGTGTCAAAAGAAGATATGGCTAAAGCAAGAGCTATTATTGAACAACGTGTTAATGAACTCGGTGTATCAGAGCCTTTTATTCAAGTAGATGAAGATAAGAAACGTGTAATAGTTGAACTTGCAGGAATTGAAGATCCAGATAAAGCGGTAGAGCTATTAAAAACAACGGCGAAATTGACTTTCCGAGATCAGGAGGGAAATATCCTGCTTGATGGAACAGAACTAAAAGACGCCTCAGCTGGTGTAGATTCATCAATGGGACAGAGTGGGTTTGTGGTGCATATTTCATTTACTCCTCAGGGCGCAACTGAATTTGCGGATATTACCACTGATTTAGTTGGACAAAAATTAGGAATTTATCTTGATGAAAAAATGATCCAAAATCCAGTAGTTAGTACCCCGATAGTAAGTGGTGAAGGGCAGATTCAGGGATATTCTTCACTAGAAGAAGCGGCTGAATATGCAGTTTTGCTGCGTTCAGGAGCACTACCTGTTAGCTTAACTGTTGCTGAGAAACGTCAAGTTGGTGCTTTGCTAGGAGTTGATTCCCTGAACAAGAGTCTGATAGCTTGTTTGTATGGAATTATCTTTATTCTTCTATTTATGCTAACTTTTTATCGTTTGCCTGGTGTAGTAGCTGATATATCTTTGGCTGTTTTTGGATTATTGGTATTATGGGCCTTGTACGGGCTTAATGCTGTGCTTACCTTGCCAGGAATTTCAGGGTTTGTGCTGTCAATGGGTATGGCGGTTGATTTAAATATAGTCGTTTATGAGAGAATTAAAGAAGAGATTAAGCTAGGTAAATCGCTAAGAGCTGCAGTAGATGCTGGCTTTAGCAGAGCCTTTCTAACAGTCTTGGATTCAAATATAACGACTTTGTTCGCAGCCGGAACATTGTTCTTTCTGGGTTCGTCTTCAATTAAAGGATTTGCTTTAACACTTGGAATAGGTATTTTTGCAAGTCTGTTTACAGCAATTACATTTACCCGCCTGCTTTTACGTTGGATAGTGGGTTACAAACCTAATATCAGTAAAGCTTGGTTTGGGGTAAGGAGGGATGCATAATGGCTGAAAATTTACAGGCTCCTGCCAAGGGAGTTGCCAGTTACGATCAAGTAAAAAAAGAGCATAAACTTTATTTCAATATAGTTGAACGCCGTAAACTGTGGTACTCAATATCACTGACTGTTATTTTAGCTGGTTTAATTTCACTTTTTGCTCAAGGTTTGAATTTCGGCATTGATTTTACCGGTGGAGATATGATTGATATCAAATTTGATACTGTAGTAAAACAGGCTGATATTAGCAAAGCGCTTGAATCAGTTGATTTAAAAGGCTCAGTTCAGTTGTCAGCAGGTGATACTGAAGCAATAATTAGAACAGAAGTTCTTGAAGAAACTAAAAGAGATGAACTGTTAAAAACAATCCAAGAGGATGTTGCAACTTATGATACTAAAATGCTAAAAGAAGATAAAGTTGGTCCGTCTATTGGTGTAGAGTTACGCAATGATGCTTTTAAAGCTCTGGCGGTTGCAACTGTTTTAATGCTTATTTATATATCTTTCCGTTTTAAATTCATATATGCTGTGACAGGAATTATTGCTTTACTTCACGATGTGTTTATTACGATAGGAGTATTTTCTATTTTGCAATGGCAAATTGATGCTTCTTTTGTAGCTGCAATTTTGACAGTCTTTGGTTACTCCATAAATGATACAGTTGTTATTTTTGACCGAATTAGAGAAAATGAGAAAAGAATGAAAAAGAGAGATAGCTTTAAGGAAATGATTGATAAATCTGTATGGCAAACAATGCATCGTTCTGTTAATACAACAGTAACAGTGCTTATTGCTCTTTTTGCAATTTTTATTTTTGGTGGGGTTTCCACAAAAGTGTTTGCTTTTGCGATGCTTATTGGTGTATTTAGTGGTGCTTATTCTTCGATATTTATTGCCAGCCAGTTAATTGTAACTATTAAAGGTAAACTTGGAGAAATATCTAAATAAGTCGCTAAAGCCTAGGATGAAATTCCGAAAAAGATCTCGGGTTTACCGAGGTCTTTTCTTTATTTTGGTTAAACTACGAATAATAAAGATGTTAGGTACAAGGCAGGGATATTATATGAAAATAACAGTTCTTGGTTGCTGGGGAGCGTATCCGGAGCCAGGTGAAGCAACTGCAGGGTATCTTTTGCAAACAGATAAGCATAATATCCTTTTGGACTGCGGTAGCGGAGTATTATCAGGATTATTATGTTATCTTGGAATTGAAGATTTGGATGCTGTTTTTATTTCTCATTTTCATAATGATCATTGTACAGATGTGGGATGTTTGCAGTATGCAACCAAATTTTCGATGCTTTTCAATAAAAGATTAAATCCTTTGGCTATCTATGCAAATAATAAGTCTGATAGTTTTATTAATATGACTTATAAGAAATATACTGTTGGTAAAGAGATTACTGCTGATAAAGAAATAGAGATAAATGGTTTGAAAATATCTTTTAAGCCAACTATTCATGATGTATATAATCTTGCTATGCGTTTTGAATATGAAGGTAAAGTATTGGTTTATACAGGAGATATGGGCCCCAAAACTGATTTGAATTCATTTTGTTCGCAAGCAGATTTGTTAATTTGTGAAACAAGTTTGTTTGAAGAGGAAGGCAATATGTTTCCAGGTCATATGACAACAAAAGAAACAGCCCTTTTAGCAAAGAATGCCCAAGTGAAAAATCTAATGCTAACGCATTTTCCCCATGCTGGTGATATTGGAAAGATGCCTTCGGAAGTTTTGAAATATTATAATGGCGGAGTTTTTTTGGCAAAAATGGGCTATGAACATATAATTTAAAAGGATTATAGATATATTAATTAATTTAATTTAATGCAATTTTTCTTCAACTGTACTATAATACAGAATATATGGAGAGGAGGATATCCTTTATGAAAATGAATGGTGCTCAAGCAATCATTGAATGTTTGAGATGCGAAAATGTAGAAATTATTTTTGGATACCCTGGAGGCTCAGTTCTGACACTTTATGATGAATTATATCTTGCGAAGTATCCCCATATACTTCCCAAACATGAGCAGGGAGCAGTACACGCTGCTGATGGATATGCTAGAGTGACAGGTAAAGTAGGTGTATGCATTGCTACTTCAGGGCCGGGAGCAACAAACTTGATTACTGGGATTGCCACAGCATATATAGATTCTGTTCCAATGGTAGCAATAACAGGCCAGGTAGCTACTCCTCTGATTGGAAGAGATTCTTTTCAAGAGGCAGATATTAAGGGTATTACGACACCTATTACGAAGCATAATTATTTAGTTAAAGATGTTAACGAATTGCCACAGGTGATGAAAGAGGCTTTTTATATTGCTCGAACTGGAAGACCAGGTCCAGTCCTAGTAGATGTGGCTAAAGATGTTTTTGCTGCTGAAATAGATTTTGAATACCCTGATGAGGTTAATATGCGAGGTTATAAGCCAATATTTGGGGGTAAAGATTCTGAAATTGAAGAAGCCTATGAGGCATTTTGCAATGCTAAAAAACCTTTGTTTTTTGTGGGTGGAGGGGTAAACCTTTCTGATACTTCAGAGATATTAAGGGAAATTGTTTCTTATACTGGGATACCTGTAGTTACTAGTCTCATGGGTTATGGTGGAGTATCAAATGATGATCCCGATTTTTTTGGAATGATAGGAATGCATGGCACCTACGCTGGTAATATGGCTTCAACTGAAACTGATTTGCTAGTAGGTTTTGGGGTAAGATTTGATGATAGAGTAACTGGCTTATTAGAACAATTTGCTCCGAAAGCTAAAATTGTGCATTTCGATATTGACCCAGCTGAAATAAACAAAAATGTTCACTCCAATATCAGAGTAATTGGTGATTTGAAGTGGTCATTTACCAAACTCTTAGAGAAAATAAAGCTTCGTACTCAGGAAGATTGGCATTCACAAACCAAGGGTTGGGTAGAAACGATGTTGCGTTGGCAAGAAGAAAAACCATTAACCTATAACAAAGATTCCGGAAAACTATTACCTCAGGAAATCATAGAAACGGTTAGTGATTTCACTAAGGGCGAGGCAATAGTCGTAACAGATGTGGGACAGCATCAGATGTGGGTTGCCCAATTTTATAAATTCAAAAATCCCAGAAGTTTGTTAACCTCTGGGGGGTTAGGAACTATGGGTTATGGAGTACCTGCTGCAATAGGGGCAAAAGTGGGAGCACCTGATAAGAATGTTGTTTGTTTTTGTGGTGACGGCGGCTTTATGATGAATTGTCAGGAACTTATTACTATTGCTGATTTTAATATTCCTGTAAAAATTATCATTTTAAATAATCACTACATGGGGATGGTAGCTCAATGGCAGAGGTCTTTTTATAACAAGCATTATGCCCATTCTTGTTTGAAAACAAAGGCTGACTTTGTGAAAATATCTGAAGCAATGGGAGTTCCAGCAATAAGAATAGAAAAA
>JBAYAL010000019.1:0-10149 GCA_041669825.1 Eubacteriales bacterium
AAAGTATGAATTAGTACTTCCGTTTCTCTAACTGAAAGTTTTTTAAGAGAGATAATTTTCGCATACTCAATTTGCTTTAACGGATCACTTATTCCGAGTAATACTTTAGCATGCCCAAGCGAAATCTCCTCATTATTTAATAATGCAAGCACCTTATCAGGAAGTTGAATTAATCTTAAAAGATTAGCAATAGTAGCCCTGCCCTTTCCTACTCTCTTAGCAACTTGTTCTTGAGTAAGGCCATAATCTTTCATCAATTGAGCATAAGCTAATCCCTCATCGACAGGGGAAAGGTCGTCACGCTGAATATTTTCAATGAGAGCCTTTTCAGTCATTTCCTGATTATCACAATTTTTTATAATACAACTTATCACTTTAAAACCTGCCATTTTACAAGCCCTGTAACGACGTTCTCCAGCAATAATTATATATTTATTACCATCTGGTTTAACAAGAATAGGTTGAATAAGCCCATGCTCAATAATTGAATTGGACAGTTCGGTTAATTTTTCTTCAGCAAAGTCCCTCCTAGGCTGATAAGGGTTAGGCGATATATCAGAAAGAGAAATTTGTTTTATAACAGTACCATCAGTTTCAGTTTCAGTAATTAAAGCACCTAAACCCCTCCCCAAACCTTTCTTAGACACGCTCCAACACCTCCTCTGCAAGATCACGATATACTTCTGCTCCCCTAGATCTGCTATCATATAAAATAATTGGACGACCATGACTAGGTGCTTCACTCAATCTAACATTACGAGGAATAATAGTACGAAAAACTTTATCTCTAAAATAGTTTTTAACTTCATCAACAACCTGAATTGATAAATTAGTCCGCGCATCAAACATTGTTAATACAACACCTATAATATCTAATTCTTTATTTAACGAACGCTTAACTTTTTCAAGCGTATTTACAAGCAAACTTAAACCTTCTAAAGCATAATACTCACATTGGATAGGAATAAGTACATCAGTAGCTGCACACAGAGCATTTAACGTCAATAAACTTAGAGATGGAGGACAATCAATAATAATAAAATCAAAATCATTTTTAACAACATTTAAAGCTTCAGCTAACTTTCTTTCTCTATTCATAAAAGAAACAAGCTCAATTTCAGCCCCAGCAAGTTCAATTCTTGCAGGCGCAACTTTGAGATTATTAAGCTCCGTATCGACAATAACCTTACAAATATCTTCTTCATTTATGATTACATCATAAATGCAATGAGTTAATTTTTGTTTTTCTATTCCAAAACCGCTAGTTGAATTTCCCTGAGGGTCAAGATCAACAATAAGTACTTTCTTACCCTTTTCAGCAAGACTAGAACCTAAATTTACTGTTGTAGTAGTTTTAGCTACTCCCCCTTTTTGATTAGCTATAGCAATAATTCTAGACAATATTATCTCCTCCCTAAATCCAATACAAATATAATAGTATGATATATACTTATACATTATACTATTAAAACAAATAAATAAATAAGAGTTTTAACAAAATAATAAAAAACAAATTAAAACTAACTAATTGATATAAAAAACGCAGAAAAGTAAGTTATTATGCAATTTTTTGCTTAAATAATTAATAAATATATAGATGATAATTTATGGCACTTAATAATTTAGGCAGATTATTTTATATAAGAATAATCTGCCTAAATTATTAAGATATTAAATTATTAAAAACTATACTATTTCTAAAGACTATCAAAATATCAAAATTAGCTTGAATTAGATATGTTTTATATAGACTTATTAAAAAATTACAAGGGATTTTTTTTTGGTATTCCAGCCTTTCTAGGATACTTAGCCAAAGTATCAGATAATTTTTTTATAACTACAAAAGAACGATTCTCAGCTTTTGGACCAAGACTATATTTAAATATGTTAACTACCTCAGAATTAAGCATTTTTAGAGCATTTCTTGAATGACCAATTTCTTCTTCTGGATTAGAACCTTTTGCAGCAAAAAAATAGCCCCCTACCTTTAACAAAGGAACTGCAAATTCTATTAAAACAGGTAACTCTGCCACAGCTCTTGCAGTAACCAAATCAAATGAACTTCTATAATTACAATTATGTCCGAAATCCTCTACACGTCCATGATCGGTAGAGATTTTGTCAAATTTCAGAGTACTTATTACTTCATTAAGAAAAGTCAATCTCTTTGCAAGAGAATCAATAAGCACAATTTCCAATTCAGGTCTAACAATCTTAAGTGGAATTGCTGGAAAACCTGCACCAGTCCCGATATCAGCGTATTTAAAGTATAAGCTTGGAAATATTTGGGATATATAATTGATAAAAGCAAGCGAATCAACAAAATGTTTTATAATAACTTCACTTGGCTCAGTTATGGAAGTAAGATTAAACTTTTGATTCCATTCCAAAAGCATATCTCCATATACGCATAACTCATCTACTGACTGATCAGAGAGATTGATATTTAACAGAGAATTAGCTTTTTCAACCAATAATTCAGAATAATCTTTAAACATTACTACCACCTCTGCGACGTTGTTCCAGATAAATTAGTAACACAGATATATCTGAAGGATTTACACCACTAATTCGCGAAGCCTGCCCTATATTATGAGGAAATACCTCTATCAAACGTTGTTTTGCTTCATTTGCCAGTCCTCTTATTGAACTATAATCAATATCGGTAGGAAGGATCTTATCCTCCATTTTGTTAAATCTAATAATTTGTTCCATTTGTTTATCTATATAACCCTTATATTTAATTTGTATCACAGACTCCTCTATTGCTTCAAATGAATAATTCTTTAATTCAGCAGTTAATTGTTGTAAATGTTCAGATAAAATTTCAGGTCTCTTAATTAAATCAGCTGCTTTTAAACCTGATTTTAGTAATGAAGAGCCCAAAGATAATAAGATATTTTGCACTTCATTATCTGTAGGACTAAAAACTAAAGAATTTAAAACCGAGTTGATATTTTCCAATTCCTTAACTTTTTTCTTATATACCAACCATCTTTCATCACTAACTAAACCAATGTTACGACCTTTTTCTGTAAGTCTTAAATCAGCATTATCCTGCCGTAAAATAAGTCTGTACTCAGCTCTTGACGTAAACAATCTATATGGTTCTTTTATAACATCCTTATTAACAAGATCATCAACTAAAACTCCCAAATACCCATCAGAACGCCGCAATATAAAAGGATCTTTTCCCTTTACTTTCATAGCAGCATTTATTCCAGCCATTAACCCTTGAGCTGCTGCTTCTTCATAGCCTGAAGTTCCATTAATCTGACCGGCCGTAAACAAACCTGGCCAAGCCTTAACTTCAAGGGCAAGAGAAAGTTGATAAGGTTTAACATAGTCATATTCAATAGCATATCCAGGCCTCAAAAACTCAACATTTTCTAATCCAGAAATACTACGGAAAAATTCTAACTGTATCTCTTCAGGTAAACTAGTTGATAATCCTGCCGCATAAAGTTCATCACTATCATAACCCTCAGGTTCCAAAAATATCTGATGTGCTTCTCTGTTAGCAAAACGTACAACCTTATCCTCAATTGAAGGACAATATCTAGGTCCTATTCCTTCCACTACCCCAGTGAAAAGAGGCGCTCTATGTAAATTATTTTTTATAATACTATGAGTTTTCTCTGATGTATAACCAAGCCAACATGGTAGCTGCTTTGAGACATTATCTCCCCAAAAAATACTTTTTGGAGTCAAAAAAGAAAAATGACGTGGAATATTATCTCCAGGTTGAATCACAAATTTTGTAAAATCAACTGATCTCTTATTAATACGCGGTGGAGTACCAGTTTTGAAACGATCAAGTTCTATATTCAACTCTTTAAGTTGCCTTGATAAATTAACTGAAGCAATATCCCCAGAGGGACCTCCTTCGTAAATTGTTTCCCCTATAATAATTTTTCCCCTTAAATATGTACCACTTGTAATAATAATATTTTCTGCTTCAAACTGCGCACCATTTCTAGTGACAACTCCTTTAATATGACTGTCGCTAATAATAATTTTTTCTATTAAAGCTTCAAGAAGAGTAAGATTTTCTTCTGCATATAATATTTCTAACATTCTCTTACTATAAGCCTTTTTATCAGATTGAATTCTAAATGCCTGTACCGCAGGTCCTTTTCCTGTATTAAGTAGCCTTGCTTGCAAAGAAGTTTCATCAGCAACGATACCCATTTGCCCACCCAAAGCATCAATTTCCCTTACTAAATGTCCTTTCGCAGGACCACCAATTGAAGGATTACAAGGCATATGAGCAACACGATCTAGATTAATGGTAATAAGAAGAGTCTTACAATTTAGCCTAGCTGCAGCTAAAGCAGCCTCACATCCAGCGTGGCCAGCACCAACAACAATAACATCATATTTTCCAGCGAAATATTCCAATTTATTTCCTACTTTCCAACACAAAATCTACTAAAGATATTTTCCAGTAAATCATCCTGAACACTCTGACCCGTAATAGCTGAAACTTCTTCCAAAGCTATTCGTATATCTATAGATACCAAGTCTATAGGAACATTTTGATAAACAGCTTCCTGTGCTTTTTCTAAGGCATTTATAGCTTTCTCCATAGCTTCAATTTGTCTAATATTTGACAATAAAGCATCTGAGGGCTGAACAGTCTGACCATCAAAAACTCTACGTATTATCTCATCTTCAAGCAGATTGAAACCAACATATTCTTTAACAGAAAAGGGAATTACACACACATCATTAGAAAACTTAAATATATCTACGCTAAAATCCTTTTCTAGGTCAACCTTATTAACAAGGACAATAGTTTTATTACCATATTCATTAAGTATTATTTCTTCATCCTTAGATAAAACACCATCTTTAACACTTTTAACATCAAGTAAAAGAAGTATTACATCAGCAATATTTAATGCTTTCCAAGTTCTTTCTATACCAATTTTTTCAACAGGATCAAGACTCTCTCTCAAACCAGCGGTATCTATTAAATGAAGAAGTACCTGACCAAGATTAACAAATTCATGAATTTCATCTCTAGTTGTACCAGGTATATCTGTTACTATTGCTCTTTCTTCTCTCAATAATGCATTTAATAAACTCGATTTACCAACATTAGTTCTACCTGCAATAACAGTAGAAAAACCATCACGTAATATTTTACCAGTTTTACTACCCTTAAATATTTCAATAGAAATACATTTAGCATGCTCAATTTTACTATAAAGTTCATTAAAAGCAATATCCTCAATTTCATCTTCAGGGAAATCAATATTAGCCTCAACATAAGCCAATATATCTAATAATTCTGAACGAAGTTCATTTATTTTCTCTGATAGTTTTCCACCGAGTTGTGTAACAGCAAGATTTGCTGAAAATTCAGTTCTAGAATTAATTAAATCAATAATAGCTTCAGCTTGTATCAGATCCATTTTTCCATTAAGAAAAGCTCTTTTAGTAAACTCACCTTTATCCGCATGACGAGCTCCCAATCTCATACAAATTTCTAAAATTCTTCGTACAGGAAGCATACCACCATGGCAATTAATTTCTAAAACATCTTCACCAGTATAGGAAAAAGGGGATTTCATTTTACTTACCAAAACCTGATCAATCAATGTATCACCATCATAAAACCAACCCAAATGGATAGTAAAATTTTCATTACTATTCCATCTCTCTAAATTTACAGGCTTAAAAGAACAATTAATAATTTTTAAAGCATCTGCTCCACTTAATCTAATAATATGAACTGCGCCTTCTCCAGCGCGTGTTGCTAAAGCAACAATAGTATCAAACATAATAATTCAACTCCATAAAAAATAAAAAAGGGGTTACCCCCTTTTTTTTATGATATATCTCTAGTGTTTTTCAAGGAAATAACAACTCTACGGTGCGGCTCATCGCCTTCACTAAATGTAGAAACTTTCCATTCATTTTGAAGAGCAGTATGAATAATTCGCCTTTCTTGAGGACTCATTGGTTCAAGAACAACACGGCTTCCTGTTCTTTTTACTTTTTCAGCAAGGCGTTTAGCTAAGCGAACCAAAGTATCTTCCCTTCGTTTACGATATCCTTCAACGTCGAGAATTACTCTAGACCTTTCAGAAAGTTTTTTTGCAACAGATAAATTTGTCAGAAATTGAATGGATTCCAGGGTATCACCACGCCGACCTATAAGTATACCTAGATCGCTTCCGGTAATATTTATTAATATACGCTCATCTCTACGGAAAACTTCGAAATCAGCCTGAACTTTCATCGCTAATGTAAGCTTTTTTAAAAAATCACAAGCTAAAACTCCAGGATCATCTTCAAAGAAAACTTTTACTTTAGCAAGTTTAGTCCCAAAAATACCAAATAAACCTTTTTTTCCAGGTTTATCAATTATTTCGATACTAACCTGTTCCTTGCAAACTTTTAACTCAGATAAACATGAATCAATAGCTTCTTCAATAGTTTTACCAGACTTTTCTGTAACCTTCATTTATTATCCCCCTACCAATCCACTAACCTTATTCTGTCTTTTCTTCTTTCTCAGCTTTAAGTTTTTTATTAATATAAACGGTTTGAATAACAGATACCAGATTCATAGTAATGATATAAAGACCAAGTCCAGAAGGAACGGTACCTACTATATATGCAAGGAAGAAAGGCATAAAGATCAACATTAATTTCTGAGTTTGTTGTGTTGAACCAGCTGCATCTCCTGTAGCAGTACTTGGGTTTGTAGCAGTAGATATTTTAGACATAAAATAAGTTGAAACTCCTGCTAAAATAGGCAGAAGTAAATGATAAGATAAAGTGAAACCATAAGCTACAGTAAGATTAAAACCAAAAAACCAAGCACTAGATTCATTTCCATATGGAAAATTAAGCAAAGTTCTATAAAAAGCCCATAAAATTGGTAATTGGACTATTATAGGTAAACAACCAGCGTATGGACTAACATTTTCTTTACTATAGAGCTCCATAATTTTCTGATTCAATTTTTGTTTATCTTTAGCGTACTTTTTTTGTAGAATTTTCATTTTGGGTTGAAGTTCCATCATTTTTCTCATTGACTTCATTTGTTTCCAAGTCAAAGGATATAAAAGTACCTTAATTAATATTGTAAACATAATAATAGCAACACCATAATAAGGTAGCCCAATCATTGAAGCAATATTAAACAACCACCCCAAAAAAGTAGTCATTCCATTCATAATTGGCGAAAGTATACTCACGAAAACCCTCCTTACACGGGATCATATCCTCCGGGATGAAAAGGATGACATTTTAATATTCTAATTATTGCTTTTAAAATCCCTTTAAGAACTCCATACTTAGTAATTGCCTGAATAGCATATTCTGAACAAGTAGGATAAAATCGACATGTTCTTGGTTTTAATGGAGAAATCCATCGCTGATAAAACAAGATAATTCCAATTAATACCTTTTTCATAATATCACTTCTCTTTAATTAGAATACAAGCTTTTTTCATAACATACAATATTGAATTTTCTACATCACACAAACAAACACCATTAATATTAGCACGAGCTATAATAATAATTTGATAGCCATCTTTAATTTTTCCATAATTAAGACGCAATGCTTCCCGCATCAATCGTTTTGCCCTATTTCTTTTTACGGCATTACCTATCTTTTTTGATGCAATAAAACCAAATTTTGTTTTACCTCTAGAAATATATACTATAACATATTTAGAAGCAAAACTTTTTCCAGAAGAAAAGACTTTTTTGAATTCAGAATTTTTCTTCATTCGATACTGATTTTGAATCATATAATCACTCACAAATCATCAATTATCAAAAAAGGCCACAATTGCGGCCTTTAGACTGACAATCTCTTCCGACCTTTTAAACGACGACGTTTTATAACATTACGTCCACCGCTAGATTTCATTCTGGATAAAAATCCATGTACTCTTTTATGACGCCGATTTTTCGGTTGATATGTCCTCTTCAAAATAAACACCTCCTTAATTAAATACACTCTCACTAATAATATTATAGATTCATAAAAAATTATACTCTATTCAAAATTATAATGTCAAGAAATCATAAATATTCCTATGTTGATAAAATGTTATTAATTTGTTTAATAACGACTAACAAAATGTACACAATCTCAATTCACGATAATAATCTGTTGATAACAGTGTGAAAAATTGTTATTATAAAAATACTAAGACGTATTTGACATAGAAACTAAAAAATAATTATAGAATTCAAAAAAATTACATAGGTTATACACAATTGTGTATAAAATTGTGTATAACTTTTTCAGCATTTCAAACTTATTATAAAAATATAATCTGGAGGTTTAAAAAAGAATGTCTCCAAATTCAATATACTTAAATGCATTCTGGGAAAACATATTAGAAAAATTAAAAAATGAGTTATCTAAATCAAGCTTTGAAACATGGTTGTTATCAACTAAGCTCATAGATATTACTGACGATCAAGTAACAATAAGTGTAGCTAATGAATTTACCAAAGATTGGTTAGAAAGCAGATATTCAACATTAATTAAATCATCAATAAAAAATTATCTAAATAAACCAGTTAACTTAAAATTTGTTGTAGAAGAACAAGTACAGGAACCGGAACAAATACAAGAACAAACTCTAACTAACGAAAAAAAAATAATAAGAAAACAAAATTTTGGCATGTTATCACACCCTCTAAATTCTAAATATACATTTGATACTTTTGTTATTGGAAATGGAAATAGATTTGCACACGCAGCAGCACTAGCAGTTGCAGATTCTCCTGCAAAATCATATAATCCTCTATTTATATATGGTGGTAGTGGTTTAGGTAAGACACATTTAATGCATGCAATAGGGCATGTAATAAATAAAAATATGGCATCAATGAAAATATTATATGTAACTGGAGAACAATTTACTAATGAAATGATTGACTCTATTAGATATGAAAGGCAAGTAGAATTTAGAAATACATACAGAAAAATTGATGTTTTATTAATTGATGATATTCAATTTTTAGCAGGAAAAGAAGGTACACAAGAAGAATTCTTTCATACCTTTAATACTCTATATGAAGCTAATAAACAAATAATAATATCATCAGATAGACCACCAAAAGAAATACCAACCCTTGAAGAAAGATTAAGATCTAGGTTTGAATGGGGATTAACTACAGATATTAATCCCCCTGATTACGAAACAAGAATAGCAATACTTAGAAAAAAAGCACAATTAGAAAATTTTATTGTACCAGATGAAATAATTACTTTTATTGCAACTAAAATCCATTCCAATATTAGAGAATTAGAAGGAGCATTAAGCAAAATTACCGCATATTGTATGCTCACAAATCAAACAATAACAGAACAATTAGCCGCAGAAATTTTGAAAGACATGATCCCACAAGAAAATTTTAAAACAATATCGATTGATTTAATCCAAAAAATTGTTGCTGATCAATATAAAATGCCAGTACAAGAACTAAAAATGAAAAAAAGAACTAGGTCAGTTGCATATCCTCGTCAAATAGCAATGTACTTATGTAGGCAACTCACTGATTGCTCCCTACCTCAAATTGGAGAACAATTTGGAGGAAGAGATCATACAACAGTAATCCATGCTTGTTATAAAATAACGAACTTAAAAGAAACCGATCCAACAGTAGAAAGAAGCTTAACAGACCTTGTGAATAAGATTAAATCTAAATAACAGCTTATATTCAAATATATAACAAGTTATCACAAGGTTATTAAACGCTGAAACCATTGCTGCTAAAAACAAAAATGGACATATCCACAGAAAAATCGCCTACTACTACTACTACTACTACTAAATTAATCATAATATTACTATAAAAAAAGTACCTTTTTTAGGAGATACAAAATGAAATTTACATGTAAAAAAAATGATTTATTAACTGGTGTAAATACGGTTCAAAGAACTGTATCAAACAAAAGTACATTACCAATCCTTCAAGGAATCAAAATTGAGACAAAAAATAATAATTTAATTTTTGAAGCAACAGATTTAGAAATAGGGATTCATTGTGAAATACCAGTTACTATTATTGAAAATGGTTCTGTTGTCTTACCAGCAAAGCTTTTTTCAGATATAGTAAGAAAACTTCCAGATACTGAAATAACAATTGATAGCAAAGAAAATA
>JBAYAL010000020.1:0-9980 GCA_041669825.1 Eubacteriales bacterium
CATATTTCTCTTTTCATCCTCACCATTTTCTCCCGCACTCTCTTCTCCTTCTGCAACTGTCTCCGTTACTTTTTCCTTACCAATTCCAAGCTTTTGCGAAAGAGTAGGGGGAGCATCAACCCAGACCAAATTTTCTGTGTTTATCTGATTAAGTATCTGTTGCATGGTGCGATTTATTAGAATTACCCTTTCATGCATATCCGCAAACATTTCCATTTCATCTTCAGTCATCGTTTCTACACTTGCTATCTTTGTTGTAAGGCTTTTACTGTAATCTCCTACCTGATTGAGAAATGTATCTACATAGTTTATCCCCACTTCGTCCGTAGGAATTGCTGCCAAATCTTTTACAGCCATATCACATTCTTTCCACCCTTGACTAATATACATTACTTTTTGAGTTGGACTATTCGCTACCCTCGCCTTTGCCATATTATCTTCCAACGCGTCAAGACTCCCCACTAGATCAGAAAATGACTTTTTGTATTCATTTTCTGTTTTTGTGCGAAAATCTTTCAACATTATATTTCCATATATACCCCAACCCAAAGAGATTACAAATGCAACTCCGAGCGCTATTGTCAGTATGTTTTTCCAGCTTGTCCGCCAATTTATACGCATTTTTATTTCCCCCTAGCGTGCAAATATATGATTTCCAATCTTCATGATCTGTGGTCTGGACCAAACAAATTTATTTTTTGTCTTATCCGGATTGAAAAAATATATAGCTCCGTGAGTGGGATCTTGACCACTCATAGCTTCCTTAGCTGCTTTTACTGCATCAGATAGAGGCGGGTCGTTAATCTGTCCATCTTCTACACTTGAAAAAGCTTTTGGTTGATATACAATATCTGCTATAGAATTCGGAAATGATGAACTTTTTATTCTGTTCATTATTACAGCTGCTACGGCTACTTGTCCCATATATGGCTCCCCTCTAGCTTCAGCACTTACACAACGTGCCAAAAGATTAGAATCAGCATTTTTAAAACCTACTGCCTTTCCAGAAGCAGTCTTACTTTCCCCCGTCAAATTTTTAAGCTGCTCCACTGTTACCTCCCCAACCACTCCATCTATTTCTATTCCTCTATCTTTTTGCAACTGTTTAACAGCCTCATCCGTCTTTTTCCCAAACACTCCATCAACAGCCCCTACATTATATCCAAGCTGATTTAATTTCTTTTGCAATTCTTCTACTTCCGGTCCCTTAGACCCTTTGGCAAGTTGACGGTCTCCTAGGGCAGCGTTTCCATTTACAGCAAAGACAAGACAAATCATTACCGATAATATGGCAACTCCAAAAATTAATATTTTTTTTCTTGTATTCTCAATATCCATACTCTCACCTCACACTTTTTTTGTTTTTTAAAGAATAATAAATCTAATTATTTCTTTTTAGTGTGTTCTGAGAGTTAATAATTTATCCAAAAATTTTACTTACTTTTTTATCATTTTGTACCCTTATCTATCAGCAAAATAGCTCTACTATTTGCAAATTCACACCACTAATTAGCATATACTGCATTTAGTCAATCTTTTTTAATATCACATCAAACATATATAACATCATTTAACTTTATACCCTAAAAAAATGACCCCGTAGTTTTCTACAGAGTCATTTTTATAATTATTCAATATTTTTTTAGCAAATAAATTTATTTATTTGCTTTTTTGAATACATCTTCAAAACTTCTTACAGCCTGCGCCACATCTGCTTCCAGTCCCTGTTCTTTCAAGGTTTCACCAATAACTTTTATAGCCTTAATGAAAATATCATTTGTTGTATTTCCCATATGGCCAAGACGAAAACCTTTACCTGCCAAAATGCCAAGGTGGCCTGCAACTATAAGACCTTTTGACGCAAGAGATGAGCGAAAGCTAGCATCATCCACACCTTTTGGATAAAGTATGCAGCTTAAAGTTGGTGCAGCTACATCTTCTCCGGCCAGTATGTTCATGTTATAAACTCCCATAGCTGCCCTTATTGCTTTTCCTATAGCAATATGCCTGCAATATCTTACATCTAAACCTTCTCTAAATACTATTTTCATTGCAGTACTATAGGCATAAATCATATTAATTGGGTGAGTAGCAAAATATTTGCTAGGTTCCTGCATAATATTTGTCCAATTTTTTATATCAGCATAATAAGATCCGACACTTCCCAGTTTTTCACGAGCTTCCAAGGCCTTAGGCCCAAAAGCGACTATTGCCAGTCCAGGTGGCACTCCTATTGCCTTCTGTGAAGCTGTAAAAGCAACATCAATTTTATAATCTGGATGGCCATACTCTTTACTCATATTTTCTTCTATTGCTGCAGTAGCACATACTCCATCCAAAATGAATAGGGCCCCAAATTTTTTAACTACCGGTACCAATTCTTCAAGATTAGACATAACTCCTGTTGATGTATCAACATGAGTTATTGTAACAGCTTTAAACCCGCCTTCTTTTAGTTTTGCTTCAATTTTAGAAGGACTAACTGGTTTTCCCCATTCTGACTGGAGCACTTCCGCTTTTATCCCCAAAGCCCTAGCCAAGGAAATAAATCTATCCCCAAAATAACCATGGCTTACAATTAATAACTTTTCTCCTGGACCAACCGTATTAACTAAAGCCATTTCCATAGATAGAGTCCCCGACCCAGCAATTACGAAAACTTCTCCATCAGTATTAAACATTTTTCTAGTCTTAGCCAGAGCTTCTTTAAAAATAGCCGCAAATCTGGGGTCAGTATGGGACATCGTCTCCCTAGACAAGGCATCATAGATCTCATCAACAACGGGAGTTGGGCCTGGTATTAGTAACATTTCTTTGTTAGGCATATATTTTCCTCCATTTGGCAGCAAAATAGTAATCATCACATTTCCGGATTATAACACATTATATTATTTTCTAATAATCCTCGACAGATTATACGCTGCTATTATCATATATAATACCACTATTTTTTTGCTGGCAAAAGTCTTAATACAATTTTTATAATGTATTCAATTGCTATATCCTCCCATAAATATCTTTGTGATTTTTGTCACATTTTATTTCAGGCAAAAGACCTGCTCTATTACCTCACAGGCACTTTAAAACTATATATTTAGACTTTTTGCTTTAATTTTTTATTGAGCCAATGCTTCCTTTTACCTTTAAATCAAATAACCAATTAGCTTTAATTTTGGATTTGATATAGTATAAAGCACATCATTTATATACCTAATTCTCGAAATATTGTTCTGATAATTATAATTATACTTTATTTGTGAACTAAGCGTTGTCTTCTATCTCTATTAGGCAAATACTGCAAAGGGAATCTCTCATCCTCTGCAGTTATTATTTATTTTATATACATTAGCAATTTAATTATAGCAATTAGAAGTCTGCTGACTTAACTGTACGGGGAAATGCAATAACATCTCTAATATTAGCTATCCCAGTCAGATACATAATCATCCTTTCAAATCCAAGGCCGTATCCTGCATGTTTTACTCCACCATATTTTCTCAATTCCAAATACCACCAATAATCTTCTTTTGCCATCCCCAATTCTTCAATACGTTGAATTAGTAAATTTTCTCTTTCTTCCCTCTGACTACCACCAATTATTTCCCCAACGCCTGGAACAAGCAGATCCATAGCTGCAACCGTTCTTCCATCCTCATTGGCTCTCATATAAAACGCCTTTATTTCTTTAGGGTAATCTGTTATGAAAACAGGCTTTTCAAATACTTTTTCAGTCAAATATCTTTCATGTTCAGTTTGTAGATCAAGTCCCCATTCCACAGGGTATTCAAACTTTATTTTTGCTTTCTTTAATACCTCTATTGCTTCTGAATACTTCATATGTCCGAAATCAGAATTTACCACATTTTTCAATCTTGTATTCAGAGATTTATCTATAAATTTATTAAAAAACTCCATTTCCTCTGGGCATTTTTCAAAAGCAACATTTATAAGGTATTTAATCATCTCTTCAGCTAGATTTTGATTATCCTCAAGGTCTGCGAAAGCAATCTCTGGTTCTATCATCCAGAACTCCGCCGCATGCCTTGCCGTATTAGAGTTCTCAGCCCTGAATGTCGGCCCAAATGTATACACCTTATTAAATGCCAGACAATAACTCTCAGCATTCAACTGCCCACTTACCGTCAAACTAGTTTCCCTACCAAAAAAATCCCTACTATAATCTATCCTATCTTTGTCCTTAGGTATATTTTCCATATTCAAGGTAGATACCCTGAACATTTCACCTGCTCCCTCTGCATCGCTTCCTGTGATTATTGGCGTATGCACATAGACAAACCCTTTCTCCTGAAAAAATTTATGTGCCTCAAAGGCAATCACCGAACGAAGTCTAAAAACAGCGGAAAATGTATTAGTCCTCGGCCTCAGATGAGCAATGCCCCTTAAAAATTCCATACTATGCCTTTTCTTTTGCAACGGATAATCTGAAGGACACAAATTTTCTACCGTTATTCCCTCTGCTTTTATTTCAAAGAGTTGATTTGCCCCTGGAGATTCAGTTAACATCCCATTTACAATAATAGCTGACCCAACTGATAACTTACTGACCTGCTCAAAATTTAACAGAGCATTATCAAAAACTATTTGCATGTTTTTTAAATAACTACCGTCATTTAATTCAATAAATCCAAAATCCTTCGAAACCCTTACAGTTCTAACCCACCCTTTAATTTGCACAAGACTATTTACCAGCGTTTGCCCTAAACCAAAAATTTCTTTTATACTTGTACTTTTTATTGTTATCACCTCTTATTACCAATATTTATTATATTATCTACTTTCTCTCAAGGTTCTACTCAATATTTCTAATACTTTCACTAATAATATTAATAGTTACCTTCTTAATTATCTTACCCAATATCCATTCTTTATCCTAACTTTTTGTCATTCTTATATTGTTCTACAGTAACTTCCCACTGTCTCCTAGCCTTATTCACATATTTAACATATTTCCCTTTTTCCGGATGTTCAATTATTTTATTAAAATATTTTATTGCTTCATTATAATTTCCAATTTTCCTGTTGGTTTCTCCTATGAAATACAAAACTAACATTTCCGACATCAAATTCTGATTAAAATCAGAGTTTAAATATGATTCTTCATATTCCTTTGCTGCTAACTTCATGAATCTCATTTCTTCTTCTAATATTCCTTCATTTCGATATATCCAAGCCAACCTAATACAAAGATTAGCCAACACTATATGCTTTTCATTAATTAATTCTCCTGTATAAATAGCCATCTTAAATGCTATTACAGCACTAGAGAAGGTCCGATTTCCACAATAATCACTTTTTGCCCACTTCTTTTTTATAATTTCACTATCTACTCTAGCTTTAGCAAAAGCAGATAAATTTTCTTCAAAATCTTCAGAAAAAGTAAAACCACAATGTGGGCAGACTTTAACATAATAATATAAAGGATTGTAGTCTTCTTTATCAAAGAATGGCCCATAATCACTATCTATTAACTTTGGCCTTACATACTGACTTCTAACTTTTTTACTTGTAAATTCCTTATCGCAGTAAATGCATTTTAATTTTTTATCATACAAGGGGACAAGACTATTACTTTCATTCCTTATATTCATAAATCAAAACCTCTTTTAAAATTAATATCTATTGTATTTCACTATCATCTTTTACATCGAAATCCTTCCGCGGTGGCTTAGGACCAAAAAACTGATAATAATGGCATTCAATCCTGCCGTTATAAAGTTTTCTGTTCTTATCCCATTTTCTACCTATATTATACTCAGGCTTTGACAAAGCAGTAAGGAAATGCAATGACCAAGTATCAAGTCCTTTCCAGACTTCTCCCAGTTGGCTATATAATTCGGCTACATCCTCCCCTTGATTCAGCCTCTGTCCATAAGGTGGATTTGTAATAATGTGTCCATATTTGAATCGAGACCGTACTTCGTCCACTGAAAGCTTTTGAAAAAATATGCTATTTTCCAAACCGGCTTCCTCTGTATGTATTCTCGCTAATTTTAAGGCAGACGGATCAATATCTGAGCCATAAATATGAAGTTCAATATCTCTTTTCAACTGATCTTCAGCCTCTTCCCTAGCTTTTTTCCATAGGTGAGACGGAATCCACGCCCAATCCTCAGCATCAAAATTTCTTTTTAAACCAGGCGCTCTATTTTGTGCAATAAAAGCAGCTTCAATAGGAATTGTCCCAGTCCCGCAAAATGGATCAATTAATGCCCTTTCCCCTTTCCAATAACTCAGCTGAACCATTGCTGCCGCAAGGGTTTCTTTTAATGGCGCCTGCCCTGCCATCTCCCTATATCCCCGTTTGTGCAAACCCTTACCGGAAGTATCCATTATTATAGTAGCCCTGTCTTTAAGTAAAGAAATTTTAATTGCATATTTTGAGCCAGTTTCTTCAAACCAATTAACCCCATACGTTTCTTTAAGTCTTTCTACTATTGCCTTTTTCACAATAGCTTGGCAATCAGGAACACTATGAAGCTTTGATTTAACAGAATTACCCGCAACTGGAAAACTTGCATCAATTGGAAGCCACTCTTCCCATGGCAGGGCCTTAGTTTGCTGAAAAAGCTCTTCGAAGCTTTCTGCTTTAAATTCACCTAGCTTTATACCCACCCTTTCAGCACATCTCAGCCAAATATTTGTTCTACATATTGCTTCCTCAGAACCCATAAATATTACCCTACCATTTTGAACTTCTAATTGTTCATAACCCAGATTCTTCAACTCTCGCGCTACAAGCGCTTCTAACCCAAATACAGTTGCAGCAACTAGTTCTAACTTTGCCATATTATACACCTCTGTCTTTGCTTCTATTACTTTAATTATTAGCTTTAGCTTTAAGTATAAAACAAAAAAATAATACTGCAAAGAATTTCCTTAAATTATTCCCTGAATATTACTATATCCCCACTAAAAAACCACACTATAACAAATGATAATCTTTTTTAACTTATATATGGTAAGTTAAGCTCTTAAATGTCCATATAATTTGAATTAGCTCTTATGTCTTAACAGATTCAATTTAATATTATTTATCAATTTATATTATTATAAAGTCCTTTTATATCTTTCAATAAAAGATAATTTTTTACCCAGGATTGTTTATTTTGGTCTCCAATATAATCGCTATAGAATTTTATATCATTTAACATAATTATTTTAGCCTTAGGCCATATTTTATTTAAGAGCTTTTCCCCCTCTTTTTTTAGTGATTTTCGATCAGTGATAATCAGGTTCGGAAGCAAATCAACCTTTTCGATTTCTTTAATGCTCTCTAAAATCTTCACCCTAAAACCATCCATCTTAAGAATTCTTTCTATACAATAACATCTAGCTTCTCTTTCCAATATCAACAGAATATCTATTTCATTACTTTTTTTCGTTCTCTTTAATGGTATTTCTACCTCTACCAATCCCCCCCCAAGTTGCGATGTATCAATTTTTATCACTCCGTTATATAATTCTAATATTTTATTTACTACAACAAGTCCTAATCCTACTTTTTCAGCTTTGGTTGTAAAAAAAGGCTCGAATATACTATTCTTAATGTTATTCGGAAACCCCCAACCACTATCTTCAACTGAAATTATAGCGGAATAGCCCGTATTTTTAAGTGATATTTTAACTTTCCCCTCCTCACCCATTTGCATATTTCTATGAGTAGCCGCCTCCAATGCATTTTCAACAATACTTTTAAGAATTATATATAAATATTGAGGATTTGCTACTATTCTACAATTATCATCCTTAAACTCATATTCTATATGTACATCTGAGTTTTCTACTTCTTTACTATAAAATAGCACTACTTCCTCTACTAAATCCTGCAAATCAATATTCTGCACTTCAAAATTAACGCCATCATTAAACATAATAAATTTATCAAATTCTAGATTAATTTTAGTCATGTGTTTCTTAATTTCTTTAACATATTTATTATATATTTCTCCTATATCTTGCCTATCAAGAAGATCAATAAATCCATTTGCTACGCAGAGCGGATTATGCAGTTTATTAGCCAAAGCTTTTATCAGAATTAGATGATGTGTCCTGACTTCAGTTTCAATAATCATTTGTATTAATTGACTATATTCCTCCCTATCTCTTAACAATACTAAATACTTCAATTCTGTACTCATTTTACTGCTATTCCCAAAAAAACATATTTCCCAGCTAACAACCTTCCGTTTATCATTAACTATTATTAGATCCAAATCCTTTGACACTGGATAACTGTTATCACATTTTATAATGTATTCAACCCAAGGGAAAGTATTATTATGTTCCGTGAATGAATTGTTTTTTGAATAAGATAACAAATCCTTGGCCATATTATTCATATAAATATACTTCCCGTTATTATCTAACAATAAAACTCCAAAAAGGCAGTTGTTAAAACAGGTTTCTAACATATACTCCATATTGTTATCCAACATTTAATCACTCCCTTTTTTTCCCTTTAGTTCTTCTACATTTAATTTTTTATTCCTTCTCAAAAACTTGTTATTCGTTATATTTCCTTGTTTTGGACATTATAAGTCATTTTTTGCATTTTCTTTCTTAGAATTTTTCTTTAGAAAGTATTTTCTATTATCTGTAGCCCGTAGTGTACCAATCTTCTTAAGTTATTATTTTATTTTTCAATTTTTTTCCTATTTGACAGGAGTCTACATTCTTTTCACGTGTTGTATTGTATACTTATTTATGTTGTTTGATTTGTTCAGATATTTAGAATAATTATGAAGGGAGATAATATAATCAAATGTCACTAATCATGGTAGTTGATGATAATCAGGGAGTACTTGAATTGATAAAAAATATTTTCAGCCCGATGGGATACCAAGTAATTACTGCTAATAATGGTGCTGCAGCATTGAAAAAATTAACTGCAATCCCAAAGCCCGATTTAATTTTGACAGATTATTGCATGCCTCTTATTAATGGAAGCGAATTAATCGAAAGATTAGCTGGAGACAATCGTTTTAGTGATATTCCAATTTTAGTCATTACTGGGTCTTTAATTGATTTAATTAAACTCCCTTCTACGCCTAACTATTCTGGATGTATAAAAAAGCCATTTGAAATCACTAATATATTAAGTATTGTAAACACTATCATTCATCAAAAGTCTTCGATTGACTCTGCAGTTTAAACTCACAACCTCCTTATTACTTTTAATATCTTAAGATTTTATTTTATTCAATTCGGTTTTTCTGAATTATAATTATTTGAATTTGTTATAATTACTTGAATTTGTTTAGATATACTTTAACTACCTTTTAATTTTTCTTTTCAATATCTGAACTATATATTTAACTGTATTACAGTAAATACATAATTTAAATAGTACAAAACCCCTGTTTATTCTTACAGGGGTTTTGTACTATTAGGATAAATAGCCTATAATAATAATTATTATAGATTTTTATTAAATACTATTCTATTCCATTATTCTATGTATCCCTATTGCTGAAATTGTTTCTTTCTTCTGATTTCTATCTTTTGTGAGGATATTCAAATGCTATATTTATCGCCTATACTATTGGTGACATTTTACGCAGGAATTTTATGTATTTTTTTTCTTTCTAGTCTTGGAGCTTATATTTATAATAAAAATATTTTCTTTAAGTATTGGCTAATTGGTTGGGGTCTATATTTACTCTGCTTTTTTAGCAGAATAATTTTTATTTTATTTCCTGCTTCTGAATTATTCTATTTCCTTGACCGAGCATTTTATATTTTTGCCAATATATACATTCTGGCTGGAATTCTAGCTTTTATTGACAAGTCTCTTCCACAATATATTTCACAGCTTGGAATGTATTCAGTACTTATTCAATTATTTGGATTTTTAATACCTAGTTGGCAACTGCTAAAGGTAATCCCCTATGTGCTTTTCTGCGGAATATTGTACATCTGGGGAGGAATATTTTTTCTTCGGCAAACCAAACCCAATCGTC
>JBAYAL010000021.1:0-9886 GCA_041669825.1 Eubacteriales bacterium
AACAAATGGAAACATAATGATAATGTTTTTTGGGTTACTCTTAAGTATTCCTGTAGTAATATTTGGAAGCGTGATGATTTCAAACTTAATAAATCGTTGGCCAGTATTGGTATTTTTAGGAGCTGGGTTATTGGGTTATACATCTGGAGAAATGATTTTAAGAGAAATAAGTAAATATATTCCACAATATTTACATAACATAGAATCAATTATTCCCTGGGTATTTGCTTTTGCTGTAGTTGGTATTGGCTATATTTTTACTAGTCAAAAGACTAGACTGGCGAAAGAAGCGTTTATTAAAAACGATGATGATAAGGTATAGATTGACCTTTTACAGCAGACGCATATATAATATTTTAACGATCTGATAAGTAGTTCTACAGGTCGCTTATTTTTATATATAAATGAGTAATGAGAAAAGATTGAAATATATACTGTTATATAATAAAATGTATCAGTGCTAAAACATATATGACAGAAATTAAGATAGGAGTGAGTTTTATGCCAGTAAAGATTCCCAATGATCTTCCGGCTAAAGATATATTGGAAAAAGAAAATATTTTTATTATGGATGAAGATCGGGCAATTCATCATGATATTCGTCTACTTAAGATTGCTTTTTTAAATTTGATGCCTACTAAAATTGCTACAGAAACCCAATATCTTAGATTGTTGAGTAATTCTTCATTGCAATTGGAAATTACCCTTTTGCATCCTAAATCCCATATCCCTTTAAATACACCGGGTGAATACCTGACCAGATTTTATAGTACTTTTGATGAAATCAAAAAAAATAAATATGATGGTTTGATAATCACTGGAGCACCTATCGAACAGTTAGAGTTTGAAGAAGTGGATTATTGGGAAGAGCTTAAGGAGATAATGGAATGGGCTATGAAAAACGTTTATTCCACTATGCACGTTTGCTGGGGAGCCCAAGCAGGTTTGTATTATCATTATGGAATAAAAAAATATGCTTTAACCTCCAAAAAGTTTGGCATTTTTCGCCATTATCTGGTTAATAAGCAAAACAACAAATTTTTGAGGGGATTCGATGATGAATTCTATGTGCCACATTCCCGCCATACTGAAATACGTTATGAGGATATTGTAAAACATGAGGAACTGGAGGTTCTTGCAAACTCTAAAGAGTCGGGCGTATATCTAGTTGCACGTAAGGATGGGCGCCAACTTTTTGTTACTGGTCATCCGGAGTATGATCCTCTTACCCTTAAAGGTGAATATGAAAGAGATATAAATAGAGGATTGAATATAGATGTTCCTAAGAATTATTTTCCAGGGGATGATCCCCAAAGAGAACCGATGGTGAGATGGAGAGGTAATGCTTACCTATTATTCATGAACTGGCTGAACTATTATGTATATCAAGAAACTCCATTTGATTTAAATGACCTAGAAAAAAACAAAAGATGAAAGTAGAAGAATAGAAGAATAGAAATATAAAAATATAGAAATATAAAAAGTGGTTTGAGAAACTGTTGATTGATGGTTTCTTGAACCACTTTTTATATAATAGCGCCAATTATTGCTCTAAATACGTGGTGAGTTCAGCTTAAGCAATCAGCTGTTTTTAGCCTTAGACAAAACATTTATCCATAGTACAAAAGCATTTAGATTAGAATTTTTTGGAAAGATATGTTATACTGTAAGAGACAACTTAAATATAAACGAAGTTGTTTGTTACCTTTTTTTTAATGTTAAAAAAATTATAGGTGTTTAAAATATACAAAGGTGGCTGATTATGGGAGAAATTAATTATCCGAAAACACGGCGTAACTATGTTGTAGATGTGCTTCACGGGGTATCAGTGGCTGATCCTTATCGTTGGCTAGAGGAAGAAACTTCTGAAGTACAGTCCTGGGAAGAACAACAAAATTCATTAGCTAGTAACATTTTGGAAAATTGGCCTGATCGCGGGCGTTTGCGGAAGGCAATATATAGGGTAATGTTTGGTAGTATACCTGGAAACTCTAAGGTAGATGAGAAGGAGAAAATTACTATTAAAGATTGGTCACAAATTGATCATACTCTTGATTTTGATTCCAAATTGCCAATTTTTTGTGGTAATAGCATTTTTCATATTGGAAGGTTACAAGGTGAACAGCAGGCTTTGTTATTTGCAACTGACAAAACATCTGGAAAGCAACGCATTTTAGTTAACCCAAATAATATGCAAGAAGAAGCAGGGCTGGATTGGTTTTATCCATCTACCAATGGTGAGTATGTTGCTTACGGGATATCTCATCATGGTGATGAACAAAGTGAGCTATATGTTATTAAAACGAGTACAGGCAATGTGTTGTCAGAATGTATTGCTTTTACCTCTTTTGCTCGTGTTTGTTGGTTGCCTGATTCTATTGGCTTTTATTATAGTGGTGGTATGGCGTCTGATTTTGAGGATGCAGAAAAACGTCTTTTTTTTCATATGCTAGGTGATACTACTAAGAAAGAGCCTGAATTAGTGAGGTTTTATGATCCCTACGTCTCACCACAAATATCTTTAAATGAGCGTTATTTGGTCGTGAATTCCAGTTGGGAAAAACCTTGTGCTGCATTTTACCAAGATCGTTTTGGTGATGGAGTATGGAGGCCTTTTTTAAAAGATCTTGAAGGTGAGTCTTATGGGCAGTTTTTTGGAGAATATTTTTTTACACTAACTACCTATTGTGCTCCACGGGGAAGGATAGTCTCTATCCCTATGGAAACTGTTGATGATAAAAGTACTTGGAGAGAAGTAGTACCAGAAGGAAAAGATATTTTACAGCAATTTGTATTAGTAGACAATAGTATTGTTATAAGTGAACTTCATAACGCTTATTCAAGGCTACATATTATATCGTTAGAAAACGGTTTAGATAAGATTGTGGAATTACCTGGAATGGGTTTGATAGAGTCTACAGGGGCGCCTGATAGCTCACCATTTACAGTAGATGGTAAAAATATTTATTTCTGCTATGTAACTTTTATAGAACCAAGTTGTATTTATAAATATAGTTTAGAAACAAGGGAACTTACTGCTCTTGGTAAGTCTTCAGGGTTAGATAGTTCAGAGCTAGATAGTTCAGGGTTAATGGTGCGACAGCTTTTTTATTTTTCTAATGATGGGTTAGAAGTTCCAATGTTTTTAGTTCATAAAAATGATTTGGATTTAAAAAACCTTCATAATGTTCTGCTTAATGGCTATGGCGGTTGGAATATTAACCCCGCACCTTCCTATCTTGGAACAGGAAGAACTTGCGTATTGCCTTTTATAGAAGCTGGTGGAATTTATGCTTTTGCTTGTTTGCGTGGTGGATGTGAATTAGGCCGCAGTTGGTGGCAAGGTGGTAGACGGGAGAAAAAGCAGAATACGTTTAATGATTTATATGCAGCGGCTGAGTATTTAGTTGCTGAAGGCATTACTACTTCTAAGCAACTAGCAATTATCGGAGCTAGTAATGGTGGATTACTTACTGCTACGGCAGTAACTCAGAGGCCTGATTTATTTCAGGTAGTTGTTTCAGAAGTACCACTAACAGATATGATCAGATCAATAAAAGATCCATACTTGTCATCTTATATGATAGAGTATGGAGACCCCGATGACCCAGAGATGTTTCCCACCTTGCTTTCATATTCACCTGTTCATAATGTAAAAGATGAAGTCAAATATCCTGCCACTTTTATATTATCAGGTAAAAATGATATTCGTTGTCAACCTTGGAATGGGCGAAAACTAGCGGCACTGTTACAACAAGCTACAGTATCAGATGCTCCAATATTGCTTAAAGTTGTTTCTGGGGGTCATGGTCCTGGAATATCATTAGGTGAAAAAGTTGAGCGTCGAACAGACATACTTGGCTTTATTATGAAACAACTTGGAATGAGAGTAGCTGATGATAGTTAGTTTTTAAAGAATGCGTATTTGATATGGACAGTTAGATATTTGAATAAATGGTTACCTAATTACTAATCTGTTTATAAAAAAATAATTAATGAAATAACTAAAATATTAAAAGGAGTATGGAATATGCAAACAGTTGATAAGAAATATGTTGAAATACGTTTGAAAAACTTAAGAGGAGAAATGAGTAAAAAGGGAGTAGGGATTTCCATATTGTGGGACCCTGATAATGAATACTATTTTAGTGGATTTCGGGCTATTACATATTCAAGGCCTATAGTATTACTCGTATATCCTGATAAAACACAATATATTATTCCAGCACTAGAAGATGATCATGCACGAATTAATGCCAAAGTAGATGAGTTCTTTGTGTATCATGAAAAAATCCAAAATAGTCACTTAGATACTGCATACCATCAAATATTAAATCGTATTCTAGATGTTATTTCTAAGGAAGAAGTGCTCGCCCTTGAACTGGATATTATCCCAGCTTCAGTTTATGAGATGATTAAAGGAAAAGGCTTTAAGATAAAAGATATTGGTCAAGAAATCATTGGTTTACGCGCTATAAAGGATGAAGAAGAGATTTATTGGTTAGATCAGGCAGGACGTTTATCGGATATAGCACTGGAGGCTTCATTTGCTAACTTGAAACCTGGAATGAGTGAGTTGGAATTTGATTCCTTTGGAGATAGAAAATTATTGGAAATTGCCTCGGGAGAATATCCTGATAAAATCGTTGGCTATGAAAATTGGACATGCTCAGGGATTGAACGTAGTTCAATGCCTCATCTATATTCAAGCACAAGAAAATTCATAGAAAATGATATTGTTGTGCATAGCCGTCAGGTATGGATTAATGGATATCGAGCAGAAAACGAACGTACATTTTTAATAGGAAAACCCACGGCAGAGCAAAAGAAATGTTTAAAAATAGCTATTGAGGCTCAAAAAATTGGCTTGGAAATGGTTAAGCCTGGGGTGAAAGCGAAAGATGTAGATATTGCCTCATTTAAGGTTATTGATGAGGCTGGGTATGGAGATTATGTCCAACATAGAATTGGTCATGGCCTGGGATTAACTGAACATGAAGAACCATATCTCCGTTTTGATAATGAGCTTGTACTCAAAGAAGGTATGGTTTATACAATTGAGCCTGGAATTTATATTCCTGGTGTTGGGGGATTTCGTCACTCAGATACGATTATAGTAACCAAGGATGGTTGCCGAAGTATTACAAAATATCCTCGCTCTCTAGAAAATTTGTTATTTTAATTAAGAATTGGTGAAAATAATGCTGAAATGTGGGGGTAAAGAAATAATACGTATAGGAGGGTAGAAGGAATATTATATAAAAATATTAAGCAGATTTAATTAATTTTTATAAAGGGAGGATAAGATGGATTTATGAAAAAAATTAATACTTTAATTATGGTATGTTTATTGGGGGTAGCACTTATATGTTCTGCAGGGTGTAGTAAGACTGATAATAGTTCATCGTCAGTAGATACAGCTCCAAAGATTGCTAAAGTAAGAATAAATGCAGATATTAAGAATATGGATCCTGCTCGTAGGTATACTAGGTGGGATGATGTTGTTTCTGCTACATTGTTTAATGGGCTTGTCACGTACGGTCCCAATGGCTATGATATTCAAAATGATTTGGCAGAAAAAATTGAGTACTCTGAAGATGGAAAAGAAATATATTTTAAACTCAGTGAGGGAGTGCAGTTTCATAATGGAAATGGTGAAGTGACAGCTGAAGATGTTAAATTTTCTTATGAACGATTTTTAGATGAAGAGACAGCTTCTTCATATAAGGATGACTGGGCTAAACTTGATCATGTTGAAGTAATAAGCAAATACGAGGGTAATATTGTTCTTACAGATACGTTTGCTCCTTTGATGACGACGACCTTGCCACTTAATAGTGGTTCAATCGTACCCAAAGATTATGTGGAAGAGGTTGGATTAGAGAATTTTACAACAGATGTTATAGGTACAGGCCCTTACTACCTTGATAGCTGGGAGCCTAATCAAAAAGTAGTAGTAAAACGTAATCCTGATTATTTTGGGGAAGCTCCTTATTGGGATGAGATAGATTTTATGGTTATATCAGATCACCAGTCTGCTGAGCTTGCACTTCAAGCAGGTGAGATTGACTTTGGTGAGATTTCTCCTAATGCAGTTACTGAATTTCAAGAAAATAAAAACTTTGTATTATTAGATAACCCAGATCTGGATTATAAGTGGATTGGGATGAATGTTGAAAATCCAAAATTAGCTGATGTTAATGTTAGAAATGCTATTCGTTGTGCTATTAATGTACCTGATATTCTTCAAGTAGCTTACAATGGACAGGTGGAGCAAGCAACAGGGTTAATTGCTCCAGACCTTATTGGCTATTGGGCCGATGCACCTGTTTATCAACTTGATATTGAGAAGGCTAAAGAATATATGGCGAAGGCTGGTATTAAAAGCTTAGACCTTCGGATGGATATTGTAGATGAAGCAGAATACAGAGCCTGGGCTGAAGTTGTTCAACAAAATCTTAAAGAGATTGGAATTAATCTAGAAATCAATCCTTTAGAATATGGTACTTACTGGGAAGCAGGTGTTGGAGATAAAGGTTTGGATTTAGAATTATTTAGTGCTGCCTTCCAAATGCAACCTGATCCTTCTTGGGCAACAATGTGGTTTACTAGTGAGCAAGTTGGAGTATGGAATTGGATGCGTTGGGCTAATCCAGAGTTCGACAAATTACATTTAAATGGACTTGCAACATTGGATAATAAAGAGCGCCAAGAAATCTATGTTCAAATGCAGCAATTAATGGATAAAGATGCTGTAGCAGTGTGGATTACGCATGGAAAAAGTTTCTTTGCTTACAATCCTAAAAAAGTTACACCAGCCTTATCGCCTCATAATGCTCTTCAATTTGAATATTTTGGAGCTGGCAAAGAGTAAGCTATATAAAATCTGAAGATGTGATTTTTATAGTAGATAAAGTTATTGTGCCTATAGATTGGGAAACACATTTATAGGCACAATTTAACATTAAAGAAAATTAATCAAGGATAGCAAAAAATATTAGTAAAGTATTTTCTTGGATTTTCTTTAGGAGTTCTAGTTAAGGAGATATATATTAATGCTAAATTATTTAGTAAAACGCATTTTTAGTACAATTTTAGTTTGCATATTGTTAATCAGTTTCCTTTCTTTACTGATATATATTGTTCCTGGTGATCCGGCAAGAACTATTTTAGGACCTAGAGCAACGCCAGAATTGATCGTTAAAATTCATGAGCAAATGGGTTTGGATAAATCCCCAGTAGAACAAGTTGTGACTTTTTTTTCACAAGTATTGAGGGGAAATCTGGGAACTGATGTTTTCACAGGTCGCTCTATTAGCGATATGATTTTTGATGTGTTGCCGCATTCGATAATACTGACAACTGCAAGTTTGCTTTTAGCAGTATTGCTTGGAATTCCACTTGGAATCTATTCGGCAAATAACCCTAATACTTGGTCTGATCGAATATTAGCCTTTTTTTCTATTTCCTTTATAACGATACCTTCATATGTAGTAGGTCTGTTTTTCTTGATGATTTTTTCTGCAAAGCTCCGGATGTTTCCTGTTATTGGTTTAGGTGAGTCTGGGAATGCTTTAGATTATATTATGCACTTAATCATTCCTACAGTTGTTCTCGCTTTATCATGGGTTGGTTATCTAGCCCGCTTGGTTCGAACAAGTCTATTGGAAATACTTAATGAAACATATATTACAGCCGCAAAATCTATGGGAATACAAAACCATATTATTTTATATAAATATGCTTTGAAAAATGCATTAATCCCTACGGTATCTGTACTTGGAGTTGGTCTTGGTAAATTATTAGCAGGTACTGTTTTTGTAGAAATAATTTTTTCCCGCCCCGGTATGGGGACATTAATTATGAATGCTATTGAGAATCGAAATTATCCGGTTGTCCAAGGTGTTTCACTAATTATTGCCTTATGGTTTGTATCTGCAAATTTACTAGCCGATATAATAAATACCAAGCTTGATCCCCGAATTCAAATTGGAAAGGGGGAAAGCTAAAATGGCCGCTAAAAAGAATTCGCCTAACCGGCTACGATTGGCCCTTAGACGTCTAGGTAAATTTGGAGAAATTTTTGAAAATCCTGCTGGAGTAGTAGGTTTTCTAATTATTTTTGGCTTAGTTATGACTGCGATTTTTGCACCGCTTATTGCACCTTATGATTTTACTACTCAAAATATTGCCCAACGGCTTGATGCTCCTTCTGCTCAGTATTTATTGGGTACAGATCATGTAGGACGTGATTTGTTATCCCGACTTATTTACGGAACTAGAATTGCTCTGCAAGTTGCAATACCTTCTATAATAATTTCCTTGACTTCTGGTATACTGCTTGGGCTTGTCGCGGGTTATTATGGAGGATTTATAGACTATATTATTGTGCTTATTTTAGATACAGTACAATCTTTACCTTCGATTATTTTGGCCCTTGTAATCCTAACTTTGTTAGGGCCTTCTCTGTTTAATTTAGTAATTATAATGGGGTTAACTTTTTTTCCGGGCTATGCTCGTGTTGTTCGGGCTCAAGTTTTATCAGCAAAAGAAAATGTTTATGTTGATGCTGAACGTTCTCTTGGGGCGAGGCCTATGCGTATAGTTTTACGGCATATTCTTCCTAACATTATCCCGTCAGTGATTATACTAGCTACGATGGATATACCTGCAGTAATTACGATGGAAGCTGGATTGTCTTTTCTAGGTATGGGTGTGCGTCCACCTGATCCTTCTTGGGGAGTTATTTTAAACGAAGGATTTACGTATTTTCGGCAATCTCCATGGCCAATTATTAGTGCCGGTTTGGCTTTAGTTATTAGCACCTTGGGTTTTACTATTTTTGGTGAGACATTGCGTGATGTTCTTGATCCTAAGCTTTCTGGAAGAGACAAGGGTTAATCAGACTAGTTTTAATAAGTTGAATAAGGGGGATCAATTATGACCACGAGCGTATTGCAAGCCAAAAATATTGAAGTTTGTTATCATACCCGCGAAGGAATATTGCCAGCCCTTCGTAATATAAATTTTGAAGTTAATAGGGGAGAAATTGTTGGGGTTGTCGGAGAATCTGGTTGTGGTAAAAGTACTCTGGCCTATACTGTGAATAATCTTTTACCACCTAACGCAGAAATTACCAAAGGATCTATCTTTTTTAAAGGTAAAGAAACTTTGTCTAGTGATACAAAAAGGATGCAGGATTTGTGGGGAAATGAAGTATCAATGATTTTCCAAGATCCGATGGCCAGCTTGAATCCAGTGTTTACAGTAGAAGAACAGTTAATGACAGCACTTAGGGCCCAAAGTAGAACAACTGGGGAAATTGGTAATCAGCTCAAGGAGCGTATGTATGACATGCTGGAACGTGTAGGTATTCCAGATGTTAAACGAAATATAAAAGCATATCCACACCAGTTTTCTGGTGGGATGAGACAAAGAATTATGATAGCTATAGCTTTGTTATCTAATCCTTCTTTGTTAATTGCTGATGAGCCAACTTCGGCACTGGATGTCACGCTTGAAGCACAGATCAATGATTTGATTTTTAATCTTATTAAAGAGATGGGAACATCAGTTCTTTATATTACACACGATCTTGGAGTGGTAGCTCAAATATGTGATCAGGTAATTGTGATGTATGCAGGTAATATAGTTGAATATGGTGATGTGTATAGTATTTTTGCTAACCCCAAACATCCGTATACTAAGGCTCTTTTAGAAGCTCATCCTTCGAGGATAACACGTTCAAGGCGTTTGAATACGATTGAAGGACGGGTACCAAGTTTGCGTGAACTTCCGGTAGGGTGTAAGTTTGCTCCTAGGTGTGAATATAAGAAAGATATCTGTGATATAAAAGAACCAGAAGAAATCGTCATAGGACAGCAGA
>JBAYAL010000022.1:0-9502 GCA_041669825.1 Eubacteriales bacterium
AAATATCCAAGTTAAAGGGAGGCGAGGAATAATGGCTAAGTATGGAATGTTAATTGATTACGAATTTTGCACTGGCTGCCGCACTTGCGAATTTGCCTGCCAACAGGAGTATGGATATGATGGAGATAAATCAGGCATTACATTAAATAGTCAGGGACCATTTCAAATTTCAGATAAGAAATGGAATTGGAACTGGATTCCGACACCTACCGACCTTTGTATGGGATGTAAGAGCCGAGTTGAAAAAGGAAAGCTGCCTACCTGTGTTCAGCATTGCCAGGCACAGTGCATGGAATATGGTGAAATTTCAGAACTCGCAACAAAAATTAACAAGAAAAAACAAGTTCTATTTGTAATACGTTAAGGTAATTTATCGGATAGGCAGGCATTATTGCCTGCCTTATTTTGATTTAATACGTATAATTCGGTAATAACTATGGACAAACCTCTAATATAAAAGATAAACTAGTATTAGATATCTTTATGTTGTTTGCAATTAGAAAATGAGGTGTTTGTCGATGGTGAACCTTTCTTGTGATTCTAAGAATTTAACGTTTAAAAAAATACAGGAATGCAGACGGCGTTTTTTGGAATATAACGAAGATCCAAGAAAAATGGAAGATGTTCGACCGGAAGTAGCCGAATCTTGGGTCCGTTCTAGAAAACTGGGGATTGACCCGTATGCTGCAATAATAGGTATTAATCTACCAAATAATAAATTAGAAAATATATTCAAAGAAAAAAGTCTATTGATACAAACTGCACTTCCATATATTGAACAACTTGAAAAAACACTGTTTCAATCCGGGTATATGATCGGTTTGAACGATCAAAATGGTATAATTTTGCATTCTAAGGTGAATGAAAAAATTGACAAAACATATAAAAAATTGAATGTGGTGCCTGGAGCTGTATGGACTCCAGAAGTGATAGGTACTACTTCTCATGGCTTATGCTTACAATTGAAAGAGCCTGTACAATTATATGGCCCAGAGCATTACTGTGATTTTTTTCAAAATACAACATGTGCTTCAGCACCTATTTTTGATGAAAATGATAAAATTGTTGGCTTACTATGCGTAAGTAGTATCTTCAATAATGATTTTTTCGATGTTAATCCTCATACTTTAGGTCTTGTAACATCATTAGCTTGGGCTATTCAAAATGAGGTAATTATAAAAAAACAGAATTCAAAACTGAGATTGAGTAACAGTACCCTGGAGGCTACATTGGCTTCAACTGATAATGGGTTTATAACTATTGATCGTAAGGGGAATATGATACAAGTAAATCAAGCAGTTGCGCAATTACTGGGTTATCCATTAAATACGATTATTGGAACCAATTTTGAAACAATTATGGGTGATCAGCCAGACATATCCAAAGCATTGAAACATGGTCAGGTAATCAATGATATGGAAGTCAATATTGGGAAAAATAGAGCTGGTCGTCATATGTTACTTTCTATACAACCCATAATAGATGCTAAAGATTTTACAAATAACGGTGCAGTAATCAGGATTTACCCAAGTGACAAAATGAATAAATTTGTTGCCTCTAGGGGAGGAGTAGAAGCACGATTTACTTTTAAAAATATTGTTGGGACAAGTACCGAATTAATTAAGATTATAGACAAGGCCAAAGCAATCTCTAAATCACCTGCTAATGTATTAATATTAGGAGAAAGTGGAACAGGAAAAGAATTATTTGCTCAGTCTATCCATAATGAATCCCGAAGAGAGGGACCGTTTGTAGCTGTTAATTGTGCTGCACTTCCAAGAAGTCTGATTGTAAGCGAGCTTTTTGGATATGAAGGTGGTACTTTTACCGGAGCAGATAGAAAAGGGCGACCTGGAAAAATAGAACTTGCTAATGGTGGAACTATTTTTCTGGATGAAATAGGTGATATGCCTATTGAAGTACAACCTGTATTATTGCGTGTATTGGAAGAAAAGCAAGTAATGAGACTTGGAGGCACCCGCTATATACCAGTTGATTTCAGAGTTATTGCGGCAACGAATAAAGATCTCTTCCAATTAGTTAAAAAGAAAAAATTTCGAGAGGATCTCTACTATCGCCTTTCGGTATTAAAACTACTTATACCACCTCTCAGGGAGAGATGTGAAGATATTGAAGTTTTAGCCAGGTATTTTATTGAAGAGACTAGTAGTAAAATGCAAATTTCAATGCCAGTAATAAGTGATGAAGTATGCAAATCCATTAGAAATTATTCCTGGCCAGGCAATGTAAGACAGTTGGAAAATGCTATGGTTTGTGCACTGAGTATGTCTAGACAGGGAAGTATTGAAGTCGATCATCTGCCAGAGGAAATTATGTCTCTTTCAGATGAAAAAATAAAAGTCAGCAGTGATAGACATATTATTCCTATAAGAGATCTAGAAAAAAATGCAATAATAAAGGCGATGAACTATACAAAAAATAATACTCGTATAGCAGCTGAAATTTTAGGTATTGGGAGAACAACTTTATATAAAAAGATTAAAGAATACAATATTACAATTTCAGAAACAAAGTAATGGATAAAGAGGTCGGTATCATTAGAAAACATCTTAACCCAATTAGCTATAAAAAACCTTGAAATTCAGTGTTTTCAGCTGCAAATAGCACTGATTACAGGATTATTGGGGCTATATCCTGTCAGCTCAGTGTCTGGGGCGCACGGCTTTACATAACCTGTCTTTCTTAAAACTTAGAAAAAATGAACGTAATATGATGTTGTGGAAACTCCTAAACCTTATATGAAATGTCCCAATTGGAGAAGGTTTCAATGGCAAAAAAAGACCTTTTAACTCAGGCCAGTTATTTAAGGTCTTGCCAAAAGGTGGTTTCACTTATTTGAAGTTATATTTGCCGGATTCTTTCCCATAAATTCTTATGCTAGATTTTAAGAATCTCCAATAGTGCAAAATTGTCTGATGATTGAATTATAGATTCAAAATTTAACATTCTGGAAAAATCTAAATAAAAAATCTTCAGGATGCTACTATATAATTACTGTTCATGACTAAAAACCTACATTTCATGTAGTTGGCAACTTATTTCATATAAAGTTTGCTATCATATAAAAGGAGCCTTATAGTAAAATTTACATGAAAGTGAGATTTATTATGAAAAAGATTATTAAATTAACGATGATTATTGTGCTATTATTGGGCATGACTGTTATCCTTGCAGGTTGCGGCGGAGATGAAAGTGCCACCGTCGAAGTAGAGAGCTTGATTGATGTTACCACAGAGCAAGGCATTAGTCTTAAACTTCCAAGCGATTTGGTAAAGCAAGATAATGGCAATTATGTTAACATGGAGACAGGTGATTCTGCAGGTTTTGGCGTAGCAGGAGTTGCTGGAGACCCACTTTCGGGCGTGACAGAGGAAGATGTTTTAGCACTATATCAAACTAAATATGACGATGCTGTAGTAACAAGATTTGAAAATGACATGCAAATTAACGGTAATGAAGCGCTTGTATCTCAGTTGGATTTAACAACTCCTAAAGGCAATGAGGTTACGCTTACATTAGTTATGGTTACTGATGACACGAATAATTATGTTGTAACTTTTATTTATGGAAAAGATGAGACAGATAGCGCACTTTATAAAAATCTACAAGCTTGTATTGACAGCATAACGATTGCTAGTACTTCTGCTAGTACAGTTGCAAGTACTTCAGTTGATACCTCTGTAAAAGACGATTTTTCAGAATATCTCTATAATAATTTCGGTCCAGTTTTTGAACCTGAAGATAGAGCTATCCAAGTAATTTATACAGATGCAGCCTTAACTAAGGATAGCGAAATTTTAGCAAAAGCATTATCAGAAACTCTTCCTGCAAAGAATAATGCCTTGCTTGAAAAAATGAAAGCCTACACGCCACAAACGACGGAAGTTCAAGAAGTGCATAATCTTTTTATTCAGGCTGTTGAACTAAGAAAAGATGCTTATGCCCAACTTGCTGTAGTTATGACGAAATCAGCTAGTGAAGCCGAAGTAGATGCTGCCTTTGTTGTGTTAGATGAATCTAATGCCAAGATTGACGAATTTTTAACAAAGGCTGAGTCCTTGAAGAAAGATTTAGGTATGTAGATGCCCGGTAAGGATTCGACTTTTGTTTTAATTTAAAAAATTAAACAAGTGCATGGTCAATATTCTTTGACCATGCACTTGTTTGGTAAGCGTTTATTATTAATTTTCATTCGCTACGGAATAACGAAATCTCTCATTTTTACATTTCATGACAAAAACTAAAGTTCATGCAGATGACGATAAATTTCCAATATTCTATGGTGTGGTAAAAAAGAAGGAGTATCAGAGAGAGGGATTTGTAATTTAGATGCGAAAAAAAGAAAAAGATCAATGCTTTTAAAGAAAGCAAATTCTCTGTGTGGACACTTGCTATTGTCTTTTTACTTACCAAAATCCTCATAAATCCAGTCTTTGCGAAATCTACAGAGCAAGTGTCAGCTGCATCAGCTGCAATGACAGTTGCGGGTTTAGAGACAGGCATAAAGACAACAGTTGTTTCAGGGACAATTACAGACAGGATTTTCGGGGAAGATCGAGACCAAACAGCGGTAGCGGTATCCCAGAAAGGCTGGAAGGCCTCAGACTACGCAGTGCTAGCCCTGGGGGGAGTAGAGGGGATAACTCCGCCGATGCTCTATGTAGTGGACCGTTAGCACAGAAAAATACGGCGGCCCCATCTTGTTCACAGCATCAAGTCAACTGAATGTCGACACATTAACAGAGTTAAAGAGACTAGAAGTCAAACACCTCCTCATCGCAGTTAGCTTAGGTGCGGTATCCAAAGTGTGGAAGATACTCTTTGGATTTCAGGGATTGCAGCTAAACTGGAAATGTCTATTATAGCACGTATATAGTACGCAATTTCAAGATGATACTTGTCTTAAAGACGCTATCATCCACTGTGAAGGAATACGTGTTCTGAATATTTATCAGCTACCCCATGATGAATTAAATGAACGAAGTTTCTTTAATTAGGTTAAAAATTTCATCATCGACATATATCTTTCTCCGCTTCCTTCGTTGATAAGATACTTCGAGGAGCAGGCCGATCATGAAGGGAACGATGGTGAGCAAAATCATTCCTATCACCAGATCCCACAATTCGGTCGGTGGATTTTCACCAACAGTAAAAACGAGCAGCCAGAGTAGCCCAGTAGTAATAAGCAGAATTCGGCTTATTATGGCTTTCCACTTTTCTTTTTTTGGGACCAGGTACTTTCTACCGTCGTTGTCGGTGAAAACATCTGCTAAGCGGTAATTTTTTATCGGGCGCACTTGCGAGTATTCGCGGGAGGTAATAATAGGAGAAACGGGAGACGGAACAGATAAGGTTTCTATTCTAACAGGGCTAAAATACGTGTCCGCAGGTACAGGTGCAGAGCAGGTCTGTAGCGAGTTAACAGCTTCAATTACTCCGTCTTCTAATGTCTGGTCATTAGCCTTGGACAGCTGTTTGCCACGGTGCAAAATCTTGTAAATGGCGTAGTAAATAACTGCTAATAGGGGGATAAAGAGCAGGGTAAGCAGGCTGTCTGCAGAGACAATAGTGTTAAAGAGGGCGTGGGTCAGATAAGCTAAAAAAAGCCCACTAAAAATAAGGCGCCTTGGGTTAAGTTGATCGCTAAACTTCGCTAGGCCGGCGTGATAACCAATGATTATTCCACAAAAGGCATGAATAGGAATAGAGGTGAAAGCACGCAACACTCCGACGGAAAAACCATTAGAAAAAACATAGAAGACATTTTCTAGGAGAGCAAAGCCTAGAGCTCCAGCGCCGAAATAGACGATGCCATCAATAATTTCACTGTAAAAAGGCTTTTTCCTGATAAAGAGGTAGATAAAGAAAAACTTGGCAAGTTCTTCAGATGGGGCAACTAGAAAAAATGACTCATAAAAGCGACCAGCTAGACCGGGAAGGGTAAAAATGGGCACCGTTTCAAAAGCCACCTCGATAATGATCGCAGGGATAATGCTCAGAGCGCCTATGACCATCGCCATTAGGACGTTTTTCAGAGCTTCCGGTTCATGGCTGTCCATCCAGTAGATAAGAACCATCAATGTAGTTGGTGGCGCGATGGCCAGGAGAAGTAGTAATATTGTGTTCATAGTTATTACTCCTGTTTAAATAACGTAGGATTTCTACAAAATAATGTTTGTCTTAAAAATACTGTCTTCGGCTATGAAAGAATATACTTTGTCATGCTCTTGCGATTGCAAGGTAGGTATTAATCAAATTTAGATGGTGTCAAATACAGCGACGTTAAGACAACGTTCTTGCTAGTGACTTTTCTAATAATTTCACATAGCATTTAATATGATAAATCTTATCATGGTATTTTTTTAAGTTTATGTATTTTCATATCTATCAAAAGAATAATCAATATAGGTTTGTTTTAAAATCGTATAACGTTCTCTTGAAATTGGGACAATCTTATTTGAAGAAGTGATGATATTCCTATCAGTGATACGGTCAATGTAGTCCATATTTACGATAAAAGAGCGGTGGGGCTTAAAAAAACGCTTATTGATAAGCAAGTCGTTTTCAAAGTAGTTCATCGTACATAGGCTTTCTAAAATTTTACCATTTGATAAATGAAAACATAAATTCCTCCCTGAAATTTCCGTAAATTCAATATTATGTAAAAAAACTTTTGTTAAACACGTCTTGGTTTTTACAATGATACCTTTTCCTTTAGTATTAACAACATCTTCACATGCCTTTTCCAATATGGGTATTAGTTCCACACTCTTTATTGGCTTTAAAAGATAATGATAGGCATCGACTTTGTAAGAATCAAGGGCAAAATCTCGCGATGAGGTTAAGAATATAATTTTAGAAATGCTGTCTTTCTTTCTAATCTCAGTTGCAATATTAATACCTGATAGCACAGGCATTACAACATCTAAAATTATGATATCGTAGCTTATACCATTTTCCGTGGCACTAAGCAAATCGAAACCGTTTGAAAAAGTATGGTATTGGATAATATAGTTAGAAATATGAGCAGCCGTAAATTCACCTAAGAGTTGTTTGAGTTGCAATAATTCGCTGTTATTGTCATCACATAGTGCAATTTGTAACATAAAAACCTCGTGCTCATTTAATATACAAATTAATTATATCATAAAAAGATTGGAAACAATGCGAACCTTTTTATTTCAAAAGTCCTAATTTTATCAATTAATAGTTTTCCAACCTTGGGTAGGTGCATGGTCAATATTCTCAACCAGGCACCTGTTCATTAAGTACATGTAGGTAAACAAACGGAATGTATCGGCAATGCAGATGGTACTTTATTGGATCACTCTAAAATATGGGTTAAGAAGTAATCATTTTATTAGGTAGATTAGCTTGAATTTTTAGGTTAAAGTTAAACTTAAAACTTTATAAAAACATACGGTTGTTATTTTGCTATAAAGCTTAGCAAGATGTATAATTTATTAAGAAAATATAACGTACGAAGAATTAAAATTAGCATAATAAATAAAATATTACATACTATAATTCTGAGTGTGAAGATATAATAATTTAGGGGGAAAATTCATTATGTTAATGGATGTTACTAAAGAATTTTTAAAATTGGTATCTATAGATAGTCCTTCAAAGAAAGAAGGTAAACTTGCAGTATACTTAAAAAAACGACTTAAAGATTTGGGAGCAGAAGTATTAGAAGATAATTCAGCTGCTAAAACAGGTAGTGATACAGGTAATATTATTGGGTATTATCCGGGAAATGTAGAAGGAGCTTCGGCAGTAATGTTTGGAGCGCATATGGACACAGTAGTTTCGACAAAAGGTATGAAACCTGTTATTAAAGATGGTATAATATACAGTGATGGTAAAACAGTTTTAGGTGCAGATGATAAATCAGGAATAGCAGTGATACTTGCATCTTTGGACAGATTGGCTAATGACGCTAGTATTCCTCATGGACCGCTTGAAATCGTGTTTACCGTTCAAGAAGAAATAGGTTTGATTGGAGCAAAAAATCTTAATTATGCTTTAAAAGCAGATTTTGGTTATGTACTGGATGCAGATGGAAAGGTTGGGACTGTTGTAAATCAAACTCCATCGCACGTGATAATAGATTTTGTAATAAAAGGTAAAGCAGCTCATGCTGGAGTAGCACCTGAACAGGGTATTAATGCGATAGTTGTGGCTTCTGAAGCGATTGCAGGACTTAAATCAGGACGTATTGATGAGGAAACAACGAGTAATTTTGGAATTATAAATGGTGGTAGCGGACGTAATATGGTACCGGAAAGGGTGGAGTTGAAAGCTGAGGTTAGGAGTAGAAATGAATTAAAACTCGATCAAGAAGTAAGCAAAATGATTTCCAAGTTTGAAGAGACAGTTAAGAAATATGGAGCAAAGTTAGAGTATAAAAAAGAGCTTGCTTATAGAGCGTTTAAAATAGAAGGTGATGAACTGGTAGCAATATGTGCAAAGAAAGCTGCAGAAGAGATAGGAGTAGAATCAATATTTATACCAACTGGAGGAGGTTTGGATGCTAATTTCTTTAATTCTACAGGATTACCATGCTTGGCTTTAGGAGTTGGGAATGAAGATCCACATATGAAGGAAGAAAGCCAGTCAATAAGGGAGTTGGAGAAAGCTGTTGAATATGTTCTGGGCATAATTAAACAAAGCAGTAATAATGTTTTTAAGTTGTGAAGAAATACTAGAGCATATTAGTGGGTTTTGGTATTTGTGAAAAACTTGCTTAGAATGTGCAAAAGTTGGACTTTTCGTTGTTGAATTAAGATTTAGAATATTATATTGTAATGTAATGATTACTGCTTCTTTTATGATAGATTACCTCATATGATAAATATGAGGTGACATTTATGTGGGAACGGTTTAGACGGGAATTACAAATTGAATATTACTGGTATAAGAGACATTCTGTGAAAAATTCACGTTTGAATAGTCCAGTAGGATTTATGGGTATATTGTGTGTAGGATCAGGAATAATTTTGATGATAATTATAGGCCAAGCATTTGCTTCGATTTTTAGAAATCTGATACCGATTGTATCGGGAACTCAAGTAACAGGAGTTTACTGGAATTCAATAATTTTTGCACTTAAATTAAGCTTGATATTTATGATATTTATAATTTCCTTAGTTGGAACGTTATTTTATAAATTTTATAGAAGAAAACAATAATGCTTAGGGTGTCCAAAGCCTATTTCACAGAAATTGTATTCAATATAGGTTTTTGATTAAAAATTTTAATGATTATATATTGTATATACAAGAGGTACAATATACTTTTGACACTTAACCCAATAATAAATTATATAGAAATAATTAGATAAATTAGGATTATTTGTAATAAGAGAGAGAAAGTATTGCACGTGAAATTTTCATATGATAAAATTCATATAGTTGGAGGGGAAAACATTGGAATCATATCTAGATATAATAGGACAAGTATTTAATAATTTAATGTTGCT
>JBAYAL010000023.1:0-9483 GCA_041669825.1 Eubacteriales bacterium
CCAACTCATTAGCAAGATTAGAATAAGAAGTTATCTTATTCTTATTCAAAGTAATTTTCTGCATTATTTCCTGGGCAACAACAGGATCATCCCAAAAATTCGGAATACTACTCTCCATCTCTAATTGTTGTATTATCTGTTCCCTCTTAGAAACGTCAAAGAGAAACCCTCAAATCAGCAAGACGCATTTCTAGGTTTTCTAATTCTTTTTTCCAATCACCTAACATCTTTTCACTTCCTAAACAAATTATTTCATTTTTATTATTCTGTTATTCCTTGCCTATAATTTCAATACATTACAGCATCTACATATAGGCTGTTTTATTTCTGAGCCCCACAACATTTCTTGTATTTTTTTCCACTTCCACAGGGGCAAGGATCATTTCTCCCTACTTGTTGCTCGGCTCTATGCGGCTTTTGGGGCTGAGAATCTTCATTTCTATTTTCTGATACTTTCTTAGGTTCTTCTCTCTTCTGTTCCTTTATTCTCGGAGTAACTCTCATCATATAAGTAACTGTATCCTCTTGAATAGCATCTATCATACTTTGAAACATATCGTAAGCCTCATTGCGATATTCTACTAGCGGGTCTCTTTGACCATAAGCCCTAAGTCCAATACCTTCTCTTAGCATGTCCATAGCATCCAGATGGTCTTTCCATCTATTATCAACGATTTGAAGCATTACTGCTTTTTCTATTTCCCTCATTAACTCAAAACCAAATTCTTCTTCTCTTTTTTCATAATATGCTCTTGACTCTTCGAGAAGAAGCTCTTTAATCTCATCCTTTGCTAGATTAGACAACTGTTCTTTTGTAATATTATTGTCTGGTAAAATGACATTTTGACAGTATTCAATTAAACTTACCAAATCCCATTCTTCAGGATATTCACTTTCAGCACTATAACGAGCAAGCGTATCATCTATTACTTTTTCCATCATATTCATAATATTTTCTTTTAAATTCTCATTTGTCAAAACCATACGTCTTTGCGAATAAATTATTTCACGTTGCTGGTTCATAACATCATCATAATTAAGAACCTGCTTTCTTATTTCAAAGTTGCGATTTTCAACTTTTTTCTGTGCAGCTTCCATACTACGACTTACGACTTTAGATTCTATGGGTACACTGTCGTCCATTCCCAACCTATCCATTATTCCACCAATATTGTCTCCTCCAAATAATCTCATAAGATCATCTTCTAGTGAAATATAAAATTGAGTTGAACCCACATCTCCTTGCCGACCTGAACGACCTCTAAGCTGGTTATCTATTCTTCGGGACTCATGCCTTTCTGTCCCAATGATATGCAACCCGCCTACTTCTTTTACCCCTTCGCCAAGAACTATATCTGTACCACGTCCGGCCATATTTGTAGCTATAGTTACCATTCCTCTTTGACCTGCATCTGCAACTATTTGTGCTTCCTGTTCATGATACTTAGCATTAAGAACTTGGTGGGGAACGCCCTGTTTTTTTAACATTGTGCTTAAAGTTTCAGACTTTTCAATTGAAATTGTGCCAACAAGGACTGGTTGCCCTTTGGCATGACAGCTAGCAACATTCTGCACTACCGAATTAAATTTTCCCTGTTCTGTTCTATATACAATATCAGGCATATCATCTCTAATCATTTGTTTATTCGTCGGTACTTCAACAACATCCAATCCATAAATGTTCATAAACTCTGGTTCTTCAGTTTTTGCCGTACCTGTCATGCCTGAAAGCTTACTGTACATCCTGAAATAATTCTGGAAAGTAATAGTAGCCAGTGTCTGAGATTCCTTTTCAATTTTCACATTTTCTTTTGCTTCTATTGCCTGATGAAGCCCTTCACTGTACCTACGTCCAAACATTAGCCTGCCAGTAAATTCATCAACAATAATTACCTGCCCATCCTTAACCACATAATCCCTGTCTACCTTAAACAATGTTTGCGCCTTCAACCCCTGATTTACGTGATGAGCCACCTCATTGTGCAAATCATCATAAAGATTACTTACCCCAAGCATAGTCTCGACGCGAGAAACACCTTCATCCGTTAAAGTCACCACTTTATCCTTTTCAAGAACATGATAGTCTACTTCTTCTTTCAGTCTAGGTATAACTTTTGCAACCCTGTAGTACAATTCGGTAGGTTTGTCAGCTTCTCCCGAAATAATCAGAGGGGTACGTGCCTCATCTATAAGAATTGAATCCACTTCATCAATTATTGCATAATTCAATTTTTTCTGTACTAATGACAAAGGATTAACCGCCATATTATCTCTCAGGTAATCAAAGCCAAATTCATTATTCGTTCCATAAGTAATATTTGCAGCATAACTAGCTATTTTCTGTTCATGATTCATTCCGTGAACAATTAGCCCCACAGACAATCCAAGGAAGTTATACACCTGTCCCATCCACTGAGCATCACGGGTAGCCAGATAATCATTAACAGTTATTATGTGTACCCCTTTACCTGATAACGCATTTAAATATGCAGGAAGAGTTGACACCAGCGTTTTCCCCTCACCAGTCTTCATTTCTGCAATTCTTCCATCATTTAACACCATTCCGCCAATTAATTGCACATCATAATGCCTTTGCCCCATTACCCTCTTTGCCGTTTCACGTACTACTGCAAATGCTTCAGGCATAATACTGTCCAAGGATTCTCCCTTTTCAAGCCTACCTCTAAATTCCAGTGTTTTTTGCCTTAATTCATCATCTCCAAGCTTCTGAATATCAGGCTCTAATTCATTTATTTGATTTACTCGTTTTTGATATTTTTTAATATCTTTTGCATTATCATCAAATAGATTCTTAATAAAACCCATTTTGTTCCACCTTCCACTTCCATCTGTTTCTGCACCTAGTATATTTCTACAATACTCAATTGTTATCTCTATATTTTAGCATTCTAATCCTTTCTATTCAATTAAAACAAAAATTATCTTCTGTAAACAAGCAAGCCCCCTAACAGCAAAAGCAGCCCGCTTAATAACGAGCTGCTTTTTTCTATACTTAATCACATTATTCAGGATCCAAAACTCCATAATTACCGCTTTTCCGTTTATAAACGACATTTATTCTTTCAGTTACATCATTGGTAAATACAAAAAAACTGTGTCCAATAAGATTCATCTGCATTACTGCTTCATCTACCGACATGGGTTTTGTATTAAAATGCTTTACTCGTACTATATTGTCTTCTTGAAATTCATATTCTGTTTCAGACAAATTACTTTCTTCAGATTCTTTCAGAGCCTTACTTCTTCTTTTTCCAATTTTTGTACGATATTTCATCAATTGCCGTTCCAGTTTCTCAACTACCAAGTCAATAGCCGAATACATATCCTCTTTTTCTTCTTCACCTCTTAGTATTACACCATTTAGTGGGGCTGTTACTTCTACCCTCTGACGTTCTTTTTCAACAGAAAGTGTTACTTGAACATCAATAAATTCATCTGAGAATCTCTCGAGTTTGCTTACTCTTTTAATTACATAATCCTTAAGGGCATTGGTAACTTTAATTTGTTTACCATGGATAATAATATTCATTGGCTCAACCCCTTCCTACCTGATATATATTACTTATTCACTTTTTTTCCTAAAATTCCTGCTATTTTTTCTCATCATTTTTAATTTAACATACTAATATTAATAATTTCAGGGTTTAATGGTAAAAAAACTAGTGAATAGTAAAAACTTTAAGTAAAATCAATGTGATTTATTGTGGTATGTTCTTCCACTTATACAATATTAAATATAGTTTTTGAATAATTTCATCTATTTATTCTTTATTTCATGAAAACATTAATTTTAATCTTCTAAGTTTCCCGTGCTAAAAGCTAAATGCACTACTACACAATAACATACTTTATATAGGTTTTTAAATTAATAAAATTTAACGCATTCATCCATCATTATCTAGTTGCCATTAGGAACGAATGCGTTATGGTGATTTGTAACTATAACAAGTATGTTGCAGCAAAACCGTTTATACAGTTTATCTCTACTCTAATCAAATTTTACTTACTATTAAAACATTATTTGCGACTAGCAACTTTAAAAAATACTTTAAAGAATTTTGCTTAAGAAAGCCTGTGTTCTAGCATTTTGTGGATTGTTGAATACTTCCACCGGATCTCCTTCTTCAACAATAACTCCTTCATCAATAAAAATAAGCCTGTCTCCAACTTCTCTAGCAAATCCCATTTCGTGCGTAACGACCACCATGGTCATTCCTTCTCTAGCCAAATCTTTCATTACTGCTAATACCTCTCCAACCATCTCCGGATCCAAAGCCGAAGTTGGCTCATCAAACAACATTACCTTGGGTTTCATAGCCAACGCCCGCGCTATAGCAACCCTTTGTTGTTGACCCCCAGACAGTCTTCGCGGATATTCGTTTACTTTATCATCAAGTCCAACTTTTCGCAGTAATTCTAGGGCTATTTTAGCTGATTCAGTTTTATCCTTTTTCCGAACAATTTGAGGTGCCAAAGCTACATTCTCGAGAGCTGTCATATGGGGGAAAAGATTAAACCTCTGAAAAACCATACCTACTTCTCTTCGAATCTCATTGGCGTTAGCTTCCGAATTAAGAGGTATTCCGTCAATTATTATTTTACCACTTGTAGTCTCTTCAAGTTTGTTTAAACAACGCAGTAAAGTACTCTTTCCTGAACCACTAGCCCCTATTACAACAACAACTTCTTTTTCCTCAATGTGAATATTTATTCCCTTTAATACTTCTAACTTTCCAAAATATTTGTGAAGATCAGTTACGTATATCACTCTTGGCCAACCTCTTTTCTGTGTAATTGACTAATAATGACAAAACCATAGTCATACATAAATACATAAAAGCAACCGTAATATAAATTGGAAACGGCTGAAATGTTCTACCAACAATTATATTTCCAGAATACATTAGCTCTTCTATTGCAATAATGGATACCAAGCACGAATCTTTAAGCATAGCTATGAATTCATTACCTAAGGGTGGTACAACTACTTTAAATGCCTGAGGCAAAATAATATATCTCATAGCCTGCCCCTGACTCATCCCCAACGATCGAGCTGCTTCTGCCTGTCCATAATCAATGGACTGTATTCCAGACCTAAATATTTCTGCTGTATATGCTCCACAGTTCAGACTCAAAGCTAAAACACCTGCAATATATTGATAATTATCTGGTAATTGAAAATGAAAAACCTGAGGAATACCAAAATACACAAGAAAAATTTGAACAAGCAAGGGTGTCCCTCGGAAAAAGTCAATATATATTGAAGACAAAATTCTAATTATTTTCTTACCAGATAGACGGCCAAGTGCCATAATTAAGCCAAGGATAACTCCAAAAAATACTGATGAAACAGTTAATTCTATAGTTAAAACAGCACCATTCATCAAGTGAGGCAAGGCCTGTGAAATAACCTCCCAATTAAGCACAATTGTATCCCCCTATGACTATTATTTTAATATTTATACATTTTCTTTCTTCGATATTATACCTTTATTCACATCTTTGTACAAGGCATAATAAGTTCTAAATAATTAAAAGAAGCATTCTATCTCTATAGAATGCTTCTTTATCAATTTATTTTTTAAAACGTAGGCACTTCACCTTTGAACCATTTGCTATATATTTCTGCATATTTACCATTTTCTTTAAATTTTGCAAGTGTTGTATTAATTCCTTCAGCTAATTCAGTATTACCGAGCTTCATTGCTATTCCATAAAATTCATCTTCTGTATCTGCAACAACACACTCAATATTTGCGTTCGGATTATTTTCAATAAAGACAAGAACTGGTTGGTTATCTGCAACTACAACATCCACTCCACCAATAAGTAATGCGTTTAAGGCATCTGGTAGAAATTTGAACTTTTCCGGATTCATTCCTGCATCTTCTACTGCATACTGTCCTGTCGTATTAAGTTGAACACCTATTTTTTGTCCTGCCAAATCAGCAATTTTTTCGAAGTTTTCTCCTTTATTAAAGGCAATATATTGAACAGCTTTAAAGTATGGATCGCTGAAAAGTACACTTTTTGCACGATCTTCTTTTATCGTCATCGCAGAAATAATACAGTCATATTTTCCCTGTTGAACCGATGTAATAAGCCCATCAAAAGGTGCGGATTCAAAATCTACTGTATAACCTAGATCTTCCGCAATTGCTGTCAATAATTCGATATCAAAACCTGTAGCTTTTTGATCCTTATCATAATATTCAAACGGAGCATATGCAATATCTGACCCTACTTTAAGCACTTTCGCTTCGTCCGCTGCTGGTGACTGGTTACTACACCCTACAACTGCAACTAAACTTACAATTAACATTAAAACCAATACTATACGTAATCCTTTTTTCATTAAAAAAATTCCCCCTTATTCCTTACATTTTTTTGGTAATCCTTCTTTATGTTAGAAATTATACAACCCTATGCATATTTGTACAAGACTATTCACTAAATTATTGTGTTTGTGGCAATTATATTTTGGTCCTATTAATTATTTATTCACCATAGTTATACACAATGGGCTGTGGATAGTGTGGATAACTACGTTATACAATAGTTTTTTCACAATTCTCTTTGTGGATAATTGTGTTAATAATTTCTTTATCTTATTTATATTTATTTCTTTTGGCCTTCAAGTCCTATTAAGTATATTATTTCATAATGTATTTTTTTTAAACTATTCATTTTTATACCAATTTACTTTATATTTATTATCAAATCTATTTCAATTCCTCCTTTCCTGCGGCAAGGCAAAAAGCAAAAACCTCTTTTGCCCCATTTTTATGCAATATTTTGGCACACTCCGCAAGAGTTGCACCAGTCGTTGTCACATCATCAATTAACAATAATATCTTCCCAGTAATACCCTTTGGCGAAAATGAGTATTCAAATGCATTTTTTATGTTTTCAAGTCGTTCCCCACGTTTTAAACCCACTTGTGGCGCCGTGTCTTTTATGCGTTCCAAAACTGGCATATAAGTAATTCCCAATCTCCAGCTCAAAACTGACGAAAGGACCTCTGCTTGATTAAACCCCCTCTCTACTACTTTTTTTCGGCACATCGGAACGGGAACTACCCCATCAGGTGGTGGCAACATCTTTACGACCATTTCAACAGCATAATCTGCAACTTCAAGTATTAGATATGGCTGTCCTTTGAATTTTATTTTATGTATAAATTTTTTCCAATCTCCAGTATATTGTCCAAGAACTGCAACTCTCGACAAGCCAGCAGGACCTCTACCTTCTCTACAATCTCTACATAGTTCTCTTTCCTCTGTCAACAACTTCCCACACATTTTGCAACGTAATATTGAATACTGGAAATATTTTATTCTACATTTTATACATACTGATTCATTTTCCTTTCCACACAGCAGACATTTTGTTTCTCTTGCAAACCAGATTTGGGCTATTCCACTCCGCCCTTTTTCTAACATTCCAATAATCCCTCTTCCTTAGCTTTTATATTAAGTTCTTCTATTTGCCGTACTGCATTTTTAATAACTAATGTTTTCTTTAGAGCTATAAAGACCACACCTCCATGTGGTTTTTCTTTTGTCCGTCCAGCCCTTCCAGCCATCTGAACCAAGATCCTTCTATCAAACAATTCATGATCCGCATATAATACAATTACCTGCACCCCGGGAATTGTAATTCCTCTTTCCAAAATCATTGTACTTACAAAGATTGTATATTTACCACTTTTAAGATTATCTACCTTCATGTTTCTATTTGGATCAGAACTCCAGCTTCCAGCTACATTTTCACTAGGAAATAATACGCTAAAATATGATGTCCATTGTTTTACCAAAGATATCAATGGAACAAAAATTAGCACTTTCCCATTTAGAAGCAAAATGTTCACTACACTCTTTAATTTATTTTCTTGCTCAGAATCACTTGGTTTAGCGTGACAGAAATTTTTTGTTAAATCTAAGCGCAAATATTTTGGAACTGGCAAAGGATGTCCATGATATCTTGCTGGTATGCTTACTAATTTACACATTCCGTTTTTCGCTTTTTTTATCGCTTCATCAGTAGGTGTTGCCGTAAGATATATGACTCTTCCTCCATCTTTTAAGGCATTTCTAATTCCAAATTCTAAGATTTCGCTCCCATAATATGGGAAAGCATCCATTTCATCTAAAATAATTAAATCAAATGCTTTATAAAATTTTAAGACTTGATGAGTTGTTGCAGCTAAAAGCTTGAATTCTTTGTATTGATGAGCCACTCCACCATACAACACCAACGCTTTTGTTCCAAAATAATCTACATTAATCCTTTCTTCTACATCTCTTATAACATCTTTTCTGGGTGCAGCAAATAATACTTTCCACTCTTTTCTTAAAGCCTCTTTTACTGCAGGAAAACATACTTCTGTTTTTCCTGCTCCGCATGCCGCCCATAACAAAAGTTTATCTTCTTTTCCTATTTCAAGCCACTCACAAATCTCCTTTGAAGCACTAGCTTGACTTGGCGAAAAAGTAATGCCTAATACCCTTTCAATATCTCCATCCAACTCTGAACTGAAATTTTTTACTATCTTTTTTGGTATTTTTTTCTGTCCCTCTGCATTTTTCAAACTAAGAGCAATACTATTCCCCTGTAAATATTCTTTAGTTTTTTTATCCTCCAAGGTTCTAAATATTACCTGCTGAGAGCTCAGAGTACCTATTGACATACAATCCTCACATGTATGTACAATTCCATAATGTCCAGGCCATGCACTTAATTTTTTGCTACCACATCTTACACAACTCCAATAGCCATTTTCCCACCTTACAGCTGGTACCCATTCTCCCCTACCTTCCAAAACAATTTTCTGTAAATTAGCTATTAGCTCTCTTTTACTTATATTTATCTGTTTTGCAAATGTTTCCATTTCTCCTTCTGCAATCTGTCTTCCGTCAATCTTTTTAAGTAGGTCATTTTGATTAATTATATTTATAGGTATTTTTTTATGGCTATTTTCTTTTTGTTCTTTTTTTAAACATAAAAAGAATTCAGCTTTATTTTCCGTTTCATTTTCAATAATGCTTGGTACACCAGTTAATAATATCCTTTTTAGTTTCTGCTTACTCATAGTTCCATTTATTTCATTTTTAGGCTTTTTACAATTCTTCTCTAATACAGACAATGGTAACTTATATTCAAAGCAAATTTCTCTATTATAGAGCATGTCCACCTCTGGAATAGGGGAAAAAGTTATAGCGCCTTCTTTATCCTTCATTACATAAAATAACACTTCCCTTTTCCTCCACTAAATTATTTGTTATATTAACCTTAAGATTAAGAAATTCTTTTTCAAGTGCCTCTTTTATTTCCATTATATCGTCGTTGCTAATTTCGCTAATTTCGCTTATTTCCATAATATGTATATTTACTACTATATTCTTTTCATTGCATCCATTTTCCTTTTTTATTTTATTAATTTTTTCTTTCAGACTTCTACAA